>VGIX01000003.1 GCA_016867725.1 Candidatus Effluviviaceae Genus I sp. | reverse complement strand
GTGGCTGCCCCCCGGGATGCGTGTCCGCATCGCCGAGGGGGAGCTCGACCCGCCGCGCGGCTGGGTCTCCTCCGGTTTCGGGGAGCGGCACCCGGCGCCGGCGCTCGTGGCCTCGGGGACCGTGGAGCTTCCGACGCGGGCCGCGTTCCTCATCGCGCCCGGGCACGAGGGAGAGGGGTCCCCGCGCGCGACGCGTGCGGCAAGCGGGCCAGGCGGCCTCGTTCTCGACGTCGAGGTCGGCCCGGACCGGGAGACGTGGCTCTTCGGTCATGTGTCGGTTCCCGACCGCGGTGCACTCTTCGAAGGCGCCGTCGGTCTTCGGGCCGTCCGCTCCGGCGCGACGGCGCTGATCGGCCTCGACGTCGCGCGCTGGACCGAGTCCGGCCGCGACGCAGCCCATGAGAGCGTTGCGAACCTCCTCGCGGCGGTCGCTCGCGGAAAGGAACGCGCGAAACGATGAAGGTCAGCGTGCTCGGTCTCGGTTACGTCGGCTGTGTCTCCGCAGCCTGTCTCTCCGACATGGGTCACACCGTCATCGGCCTCGACGTCGATCCGCGGAAGCTCGAGCCCCTGCGTCAGGGCAGGAGCCCCATCGTCGAGCCGGGCCTCGCCGAGCTCGTGAAGAAGGGCGTCGCCGAGGGGCGGCTCTCCGTGACCGAGGACTACGCGAAGGCGATCGGCGAGAGCGAGATCTCGCTCGTCTGCGTGGGGACGCCGTCCACCGAGTCCGGCACCCCGAACCTCGAGTACACGAAGCGCGTCTGCGCGCAGGTGGGCCAGGTGCTCAGGAGGAAGAGCGCCTTCCACACGATCGTCTTCCGGAGCACGATCCCTCCCGGGACCGTCGAGACCGAGCTTCTCCCGGTTCTCGAGCGCGAGTCCGGGAAGAAGGAAGGGGAGGGCTTCGGCGTCCTGTTCAACCCCGAGTTCCTCCGCGAGGCCTCGGCCGTCCGCGACTTCCACCACCCGCCGAAGATCGTCGTCGGCGAGAGGACGCCGGGAAGCAGAGCGGGCGATGAGCTCATCCGGCTCTGCCAGGGCATCGAGGCCCCGCTCGTCCGGACGGAGCTCCGCGTGGCCGAGATGGTGAAGTACGCCGACAACTGCTTCCACGCCCTCAAGGTGTGCTTCGGCAACGAGATGGGCAATCTCGCGAAGGCGATGGGCGTGTCGGACAGCCACAAGGTCATGGAGATCTTCTGCCTCGACCGTCAGCTCAACCTCTCCCCGTACTACCTGAAGCCGGGGTTCGCGTTCGGCGGCTCGTGCCTCCCGAAGGACGTCCGCGCGATGGTGCGGAAGGCGCAGGAGCTCGGCGTGAGGTCGCCCGTGATCGAGTCCCTGATGCCGTCGAACCGCGAGCAGATCCAGCGCGCCGTTCAGCTCATCCGCGACACGGGGAAGAGGAAGATCGGCGTCCTCGGCATGAGCTTCAAGTCGGGCACGGACGACCTCAGGGAGAGCCCGATCATCCAGGTCGTCAGCACGCTCATCGGGAAGGGCTACGAGCTCTGCATCTACGACCGGAACATCTCGTGGGAGGAGCTGTTCGGGTCGAACCTGGGCTTCCTCAAGCACGAGCTGCCCTACGCGCAGCGCCTCAGGGCCGAGACGGTGGAGGACCTCGTCGCGCGTTCGGAGGTCCTCGTCATCGCCAACGGCGCCGAGGAGTTCGAGGCGGTCCCGCGGACCATGCGCCCCGACCAGGTGCTCATCGACCTCGTGCGGATCATCGACGACCCGCGCGAGGCGCGAGGGAAGTACGTCGGGATCTCCTGGTAGGGACCTCAGGGGGCCGCGGAAGGCGGAAGGCCGCAGCAGGGAGCGTCCGTGGGTGAGACACGAAGGAAGCACATCCTGATCATCGTGGAGAACCTGCCGGTCCCCTTCGACCGCAGGGTGTGGCTGGAGTCGCTCACGCTCCGCGGCGCGGGCCACGACGTGAGCGTCATCTGTCCGCAGGGCGGCGGGTACCGGGCGTCGCACGAGGTCATCGACGGCATTCACATCCACCGGTATCCGCCGCCCCCGCCGACGAACACCAAGATCGCCTACGCGTGGGAGTTCCCGTACTGCTGGATCGAGACCCTCAAGCTGGCGCGGCGGATCTGGAGGGAGCGGCCGTTCGACGCGATCCACGCCTGCAATCCCCCCGACACCTTCTTCCTCATCGGCCTCCTCTACAAGGCGGCGGGGCGCGTGAGGTTCGTCTACGACCAGCACGACCTCTGCCCGGAGCTGTACCTGTCGCGGTTCGGCGGCTCGAAGTCGATCTACTTCTGGCTGCTGAGGGTCCTGGAGCGGGCGACCTACCGCGCCGCGGACATGGTGCTCTCGACGAACGAGTCGTATCGCGAGCACGCGATGACGCACGGGAGGATCCCTGCCGACCGCGTCTTCGTCGTCCGGAGCGGGCCGAGAGTGACCCGATTCGTCCCGGTACCGCCCGACGAGGGCCTCAAGCGGGGCAAGAGGTACCTCGTCTGCTACCTCGGAGTGATGGCGCCCCAGGACGGCGTCGACTATCTCCTGCGTGCCGCAAGGCACGTGGTGGACGTCGTCAAGAGGAAGGACGTGCACTTCACCCTCATCGGGTCGGGCGACTCGTTCCTCGGGATCAAGGCGCTACGGGACGACCTCGGTCTGACGGACGTCATCGAGATGACGGGCCGCATCCCGGACGAGGACGTCCGGAGGCTCTTGTCGACCGCCGACGTCTGCGTCTGCCCCGATCCGAGGAGCCCGCTCAACGACGTGTCGACCATGAACAAGGTGCTGGAGTACATGACCTGCGGGAAGGCCATGGTCTCCTTCGACCTCAAGGAGAGCAGGTTCTCGGCGGGCGAGGGCGCCCTCTACGCGACCCCGAACGACGAGATCGAGTTCGGAGAGCGCATCATCCAGCTCCTCGACGACGAGGAGCTCCGGGAGAAGATGGGGCGGGCGAACCGCGCCAGGATCGAGGCCGAGCTCAGCTGGGAGCGGACGAGCAGGGAGCTCCTCCTGGCGTACCGCGCGCTCCTCGGCGCGCCGGAGGGCGGGGGCGGCTCATGAGAGGTCCGGTCGCGTGCGTGGCCGCCGTGACCTACCGGTGCAACGGCCGCTGCACCATGTGCGACATCTGGAAGCGCCCGCCCGAGGCCGAGCGCGAGCTCGCGCCGGCGGACTACGCGTGGCTGCCGGCCTCGCTCCGCTCCGTCAACGTGAGCGGCGGCGAGCCCTTCCTGCGCGACGACCTGCCCGACGTCGTGAGGGTCATGCGTGAGAGCTGCCGGCGCGCGCGGATCGTCGTCTCGACCAACGGCCTCGAGCCCGACCGCATCGCGCGCATGGCCGCGGCGATGAAGGGCATCGCCGTCAGGGTCTCCGTGGACGCGGTGGGGCCGACCCACGACGCCGTCCGCGGCGTGGACGGCGCGTTCGAGCGCGCGGTCGAGACCGTGCGCCGCCTGAGCGCGGCGGGCGTGCGGGACCTCGGGATCGCGGCGACCTCGACCGAGCGCACGACCGGGCAGCTCACGGCCGTCGAGCGCCTGGCGTCCGAGCTCGGCGTCGCGTTCATCGCGAGCGTCGCGCACAGCTCTCCCATCTACTTCGGGAACCAGGACGAGAGCCGGCCGTCGTCGGACGGCGTGGTAGAGGAGATCTCGAGCCTCGTGCGGCGGCAGCTCCGCTCGAAGAGGCCCGCGGATTGGGCGAAGGCGTACTACGCGCGCGGGCTCATCGAGTACGTGCGGCGGAGGCCGAGGATGCTCCCGTGCGGAGCGGGTGAGGACCACTTCTTTCTCGACCCGTACGGGGACGTGTACCCGTGCAACGTGCAGGGGACCCGGATGGGGAACGTCCGCGAGGGCAGCTTCGCCGAGCTCGCGGCGCGGTCGCGCGATCTGGTCCGCGAACGCGTGGCCGGGTGCCGCGAGCAGTGCTGGATGGTCTGCACCGTGTCGCCGCCCATGAGGCGGCACCCGCTTCGGCCCGTGGCGTGGATCGCCGCGGCCAAGCTCTTCGGACGCGACGCGGCGGGCGGGCCGTGGGGCGCGGGAGGGCGACAGGGCTCGTGACGGTCCTCATGTGCAACAAGTACTACTTCGTCAAGGGAGGGGCCGAGCGCTACCTCTTCGAGCTTTCACGCATTCTCGAGTCGAAGGGGCACCGCGTCGTCCCGTTCGCCATGCGGCACGAGCGCAACGAGCCGAGCGAGCACTCTGAGGCGTTCGTCTCGCACGAGGGGTTCGACGGTGACGGAGGCGCCATCGGGCGTCTGCGGGCCGCGGCCCGTGTCATCTACAGCGTCGAGGCGAGGAGGAAGATCGAGCGACTGGTCGACAGGGTCGGGCCGGACATCGCGCACGCGCACAACATCGCGCACCAGCTCTCGCCCTCGATCCTCTACGGGCTGGCGGCGAAGGGCGTCCCGGTCGTTCAGACGCTGCACGACTACAAGCTCGTGTGTCCCAACTACTCGATGTTCGTCGACGGGGAGAACTGCGAGCGCTGCGCGACGTGGCGGTACTGGAACGCCTGCGCGAGGCGCTGCATGCGGGGAGCGCTCGCGCCGAGCGCGCTCGTCTGCCTCGAGGCGTACGCGCACCGGCTGCTTGGCTCGTACGCGAGGCACGTGGCGCTCTTCATCGCCCCCAGCCGCTCGCTGCGCGATCGCGTGATCGCGCACGGCGTGTCCCCGGACAAGGTCGTTCACCTCCCGTACGCGATCGACCTGTCCGGCTACGCACCGACCTACGCGGACGACGGCTATGCCGTGTACGTGGGCAGGCTCTCCGCGGGCAAGGGCATCGGGACGCTGCTGGGGGCCGCGGCGCTCGCCCCCGAGGTCCGGATCAAGGTCGTCGGCGCAGGCCCGCTCCTGGCCGATCTCGAGGCGCTCCGCGACCGGGAGCGCCTCTCGAACGTGGAGTTCGTCGGGCATCACACGGGCGAGGAGCTGAAGCGCCTGATGGCGGGCGCGACGTTCGTCGTGGTTCCCTCGGAGTGCTTCGAGAATTCCCCTCTCACCGTGTACGAGGCCCTCGCGCTGGGGAAGGCCGTCGTGGGCTCCGACATCGGCGGCATCCCGGAGCTGCTTGGCGGCGAGGCCGGCGTGCTCTTCCCGGCCGGCGACCGCGAGGCCCTGGCCGAGCGGCTGCGCTCCCTGTGGGGCGACCGGCCGCGGGCGGCGGAGATGGGCAGGCGCGCCCGGGCGCGCGCGGAGGGCGTTTACGGTCCCGAGAGCCACTACGAACGGCTCATGGACATCTACGGACGGGTGGTCCATTGAAGATCGCGATGCTCGGACAGAAGGGGATCCCTGCGACCTACGGCGGGATCGAGCGGCACGTCGAGGAGCTCGCGACGCGGCTCGTGGAGCGCGGGCACGAGGTGACGGTGTACTGCCGCCCGTACTACACGAGGATCCGCGGGGAGTATCGCGGCGTGAAGCTCGCGATCATCCCGAGCGTGCGCACGAAGCACCTCGACACGGCGACGCACTGCGCCCTGTCGGCGCCGGACATCCTCGCGCGCGACTACGACATCGTGCACTTCCACGCCCTCGGGCCGTCGATGTTCGCGAATCTCCCGAGGATGCGCGGGGCGCGGACCGCCGTCACGGTGCACGGCCTGGACTGGCAGCGCGAGAAGTGGGGCCGCTTCGCGCGGTGGGTCCTCAGGCGCTGCGAGTACACGTCCATCTACTTCCCGAACAAGACGATCGTCGTGTCGAAGGCGCTCCGGGAGTACTTCTGGGAGGCGCACGGCGTGACGGTCACCTACATCCCGAACGGGACGGTCCTTCCGCACGTCCGGGAAGCCTCGAAGATCAGGGAGATGGGCATCACGCCCGGGAACTACGTGCTCTTCGTCGGCCGCCTCGTGCCGGAGAAGGGCTGCCACTACCTGCTCGAGGCGTTCAGCCGCGTCTCCACCGACGCCGAACTCGTCGTCGCCGGCGGGACGAGCTTCTCGGCGGAGTACGTGGACAGGCTTCACGCGCTCGGCGGCGAGAGGACGCGCTTCCTCGGGTACGTGTACGGCGACGTCCTCGACGAGCTCTACTCCAACGCCCGGCTCTTCGTCCTGCCGTCCGACATCGAGGGGTTGCCCATCGCTCTCCTCGAGGCCATGAGCTTCGGGAACTGCTGCCTCACGAGCGACATCCCGGAGAATCTCGAGGTCATCGGGGACGACGGCGTGACGTTCCGCAGGGGGGACGTGGACGACCTGGCCGCGAAGCTCGGCGGCCTGCTCGAGCGGCCGGAGAAGTGCCGCAGCCTCGGCGAGCGCGCCAGGCGGCACGTGCTCGAGACCTACGACTGGGACGGCGTGACGCTGCACACCGAGGCGCTCTACTACTCGATGCTGAGAGGATTCTGACCGCGATGGCGGGGGCGGCGCGAGCAGAGGAGATCCGGAGGTCCGTGGACGCGTCCGCGCGGCTTGAGGAGCGGCGGGTGGTCGTGGAGGCCGCGCTGGGGCGCAACCTCCCTGCCGAGGGGGAGTATCCCCCGCGCATCCACGAGGCGCTGCGCTACGCCTGCCTTGGCGGCGGCAAGCGGCTGAGGCCGCTCGTGACGATGGCCGCGGTCGAGTCGGTCGGAGGATCCGCCGAGAGCGTCCTCAAGGCCGCGTGCGCCGTCGAGTACGTGCACTGCTGCTCCCTCGTGCTCGACGACCTTCCCTCGATGGACAACGCGCTCATGCGGCGCGGGAGACCCGCGACGCACCGGGTGTTCGGTGTTGCCACGTCGATGCTCGCCGCGGACGCGCTCCTCATGCATGCGTTCCGGCTCGTCGCCGACAACGCGGTCGACGTCGGGGCCGACGGGCCGCGAACGGCGCAGGCCGTCCGGGACCTCGCGACGGCGGTGGGATCGTTCGGCATGGTCGGCGGGCAGCACGTGGACCTCGAGACCGCCGGAAGCGCCGTCGAGCCCGCGACCCTCGAGTACATCCAGACCAGGAAGACGGGCGCGCTCTTCGCCGCCTCGGCGACGGTGGGGTGCGTTCTCATCGGCGCCCCGGCCGACGCGGTCAGGCGCCTCTCCGAGTACGCGCGGAGCCTCGGGCTGGCCTATCAGATCGTCGACGACATCCTGGATGCCGAAGGCGACCCCGTAGTGATGGGGAAGGACGCCGGTCAGGACGCGAGGAAGGCCACGTTCGTGACAGTCCACGGAGTGGACGCCGCGCGGCGCGCCGCGCGGGCGCTGGGCGCCGCCGCGAAGCGCGCGCTCGAGGGCTTCGACGGGGACGCCGGCGCGCTTCTGGGCATCGTCGACCAGTGCCTCACGAGGTCGTCCTGACCGGACGGGAGGGCGCATGATCCACGCGGTCATCCTCGCGGGCGGCTGGGGAGAGCGGCTCTGGCCGATGAGCACGCGCTCCCGCCCGAAGCAGCTCCTGAAGCTCGCGGGCGACGAGTCGCTCGTCCGGGCGACGGTGCGACGGATCGCTCCGCTGGCGAGTGCGGAGGGCGCCCTCGTGCTGACGGGCGAGGCGATCCGCGGCGCGATCGCGGAGGAGCTCCCGGACGTCCCGCTTGGCCGCATCATCGCCGAGCCCGTGGGGAAGAACACGGCGCCGGCCATCGCGCTCGCCGCGCGTCTGCTGCTGGCGGAGGACCCCGACGCGGTGATGGTCGTCCTGCCCGCCGACCACGTGATCGCCGACGAGGACGCGTTCCGGGCGGCGGTCGCGCTCGCGGCTCGCGCCGCGGACTCCCCGCGGGCGCTCGCGACGCTGGGCATCCGGCCGACGCGTCCGGAGACGGAGTACGGCTACATCAGGCCGGGAGCGGAGTCGGCTGTCCCCGGCGTCTTCGTCGCGGAGGAGTTCACGGAGAAGCCCGACCCCGCGACCGCGCGGGCGTTCCTCTCTGGGGGCCGCCACCTGTGGAACAGCGGGATGTTCGTGTGGCGGGCCGACAGGTTCCTGGAGGAGGTCGCGCGCCACCTCCCGGCGGTCGCGGACGCGCTGGCGTCCGTTCCCGACCTCGGCGACGCCGGGTTCGAAGCCGCGGTCCGGCGCTACTACGACGCCGTGCCCGCCGTCTCGGTGGACTACGGCGTCATGGAGCGGGCCGACGGCGTCGTCGTGGTCCCGGCAGGGTTCGGCTGGGACGACGTGGGATCGTGGAAAGCCCTGGAGCGCGTCTGGAAGTGCGATGAGGCCGGCGCCGCCGCGCGCGGTGATGCCGTCCTCATCGACGCCGAACGCTGCATCGTCTCCGCGGAAGGCGGGGTCGCCGCGGTCGTCGGCGTGTCGGACGTCATCGTCGCCCACACGTCCGAGGCCACGCTCGTCTGCGCGAAGGAGCGCGCCGGCGACGTGCGGCGCGTGGTCGAGGAGCTCAAGCGAAGGCGGATCGTCGAGCCGTAGGAAAGGGCCGCGTGCGAAGTCGTCGCCGGGGGTGCCGTCCCGCGCTTGACGCGCCGCGGGGATTCTGGTAACCGTTGCCGCTTCCGCCGACCCCCTCGACGGTGGCCGGCCACGGCGAGGAGACGGAATGCCGCAGCTCAGGAAGGACCCCGTCCTCGGACGCTGGGTCATCATCTCGACGGAGCGCGGGAAGCGCCCGACCGACTTCGCCCACGAGCGGGAGCCTTCGCGCGGCGGCGTCTGCCCGTTCGACGAGGGCAACGAGGACAAGACCCCGAAGGAGGTGCTGGCGTACCGCCCCGGGGGTTCGGGCCCCGACACGCCGGGATGGCAGGTCCGCGTCGTGCCGAACAAGTTCCCCGCGCTCGCGATCGAGGGGGAACTCGACCGCGCCGGCGAGGGCATGTACGACAAGATGAACGGCATCGGCGCGCACGAGGTCATCATCGAGACGCCTCGCCACGACGCGACGTTCGAGGGGCTTCCGCTCGAGCACGTCGCGCTCGTCGTCAAGGCGGCCCAGGACAGGATGCTCGACCTGCAGGGCGACACGCGCTTCCGCTACGTCCAGCTCTTCCGGAACAAAGGAAGCGCGGCGGGCGCGTCACTCGAGCACCCGCACTCCCAGCTCATCGCGCTGCCCATCCTGCCGAAGCGGCTCGCCGAGGAGCTCTCGGGTAGCCAGAAGTACTTCGGCTACAAGGAACGCTGCGTGTTCTGCGACATCGTCGCGCAGGAGACCTGGACCCGGACGAGGATCGTCTGCGAGAACGACGAGTTCATTTCGATCGTGCCGTTCGCCGCGCGCTTCCCGTTCGAAGCGTGGATCCTCCCGCGCAAGCATCTGCCGTCGTTCGAGTACATGGAGGAGGGCACCAGGGTCGCGTACGCGGCCATCCTCAAGGAGACGCTCACGAGGATCACGCTGGCGCTCAACGACCCGCCGTACAACCTGATCGTGCACACGTGCCCGTGCGGTGAGCGCGATCTCAGGTACTACCACTGGCACACCGAGATCATGCCGACCCTCACGAAGGTGGCCGGCTTCGAGTGGGGATCGGGCTTCTACATCAATCCGACGCCCCCGGAGGACGCCGCGCGCTATCTCAGGGAGGTCGATCTCTCACAGCGGAGCGCTCCATGAGGATCCTGATCGCGGCCGCCGAGGTCGCTCCGTTCGCGCGCGTGGGCGGGCTGTCGGACGTCGCGGGCGCTCTGGCGAAGGAGATCGCGCGCGCCGGCCACGACGTGTCGGTGTTCCTGCCGCGGTACGCGAGCATCGACGGGACCGCCTTCGGGCTTCAGCCGGTGGCGGGACTGGGGCCGGTCGGCGTGCCGATGGGCGACCGCGAGGAGCGGGCGTCGCTCTTCCGCGCGCCGATGCCCGGGGAGCCGCGGGTCAGCGTGTTCTTCGTCGGCCACGAGGGGTACTTCGGGCGCCCCGGCATCTACACGGACCCGGCGACGGGGCACGGCTACCCGGACGAGGTCGAGCGGTACGCGTTCTTCTGCCGCGCGCTCCTCGTGTTCGCCGAGGCGATGGGGCTTGCCCCCGACGTCGTGCACCTCAACGACCATCACACCGCGCTGGCCGCGGCATACCTCAGGGGGCCGAACCCGCACGCGGGAGCGCTGTCGCGCGCGGGTGTCGTGTTCAGCATTCACAACCTGGGGTACCAGGGGTGGTTCGACCGGGATCTCCTTCCGCGGCTCGGGTTCAGCTCCGAGCTCTGCTCGCCAGGCAGCCCCTTCGAGTTCAGCGGACGCGTCAATGCCCTCAAGCTCGGCATCGAGTTCGCGGACTTCGTGAACACGGTGAGCGAACGGTACGCGATCGAGATCTCCACGACCGCCGAGTTCGGCCTCGGTCTCGAGGGCGTTCTCGCCGACAAGGCGAGCCGCGGGCGCCTGATCGGGATCCTGAACGGCGTGGACACGGCGGTGTGGGACCCCGCGACGGACCCGCTGATCCCGGCCCACTACTCGGTGTCCGACATGAGAGGGAAGACGGCCTGCCGCGAGGCGCTGACCAAGCGCTGCGGGCTTTCGGTGTCCTCGCGCGCCCCGGTCGTCGGGATCGTCTCCAGGCTCGCGGACCAGAAGGGACTCGATCTCATCAGGGAGATCGCGGACGAGATGATCGGGCTCGACCTCGCGCTTGCCGTGCTCGGGACGGGCGACCGCGCCTACCACGAGTTCCTCACGGGACTGGCGGCGAAATACCGGGGCCGGGTGTCGGTCGACCTGCGCTTCGACGATGAGCTCGCGCACTGGATCGAGGCCGGCTCGGACATGTTCCTTATGCCCTCGCGGTACGAGCCGTGCGGCCTCAACCAGATGTACAGCCTGAGGTACGGCACGGTGCCGGTCGTGAGGGAGACCGGCGGGCTGGCCGACACCGTGACGGACTACGACGCGTCCAAGAACACGGGCACGGGCTTCTCGTTCAGGGAGTATCGCGCCGACGCGCTGCTCTCCGCGCTGCGACGGGCGGTCGGGACGTTCCGCGAGCCCGATCGGTGGGCCGGCATCGTGCGCCGCGGGATGCAGCTCGATCTGAGCTGGGCCGCGTCGGCGCTCAGGTACGCACGGCTCTACGAGGACGCCGCGGCGGCGCGGCGGAAGGCCGAGGCTGGGGAGCTTCGCGCTTGACAGAGGCGCGAGAGGCCCCTATACTCGGGGCTCGAAAGACAGCGCGGGAATAGCTCAGTGGTAGAGCGCCACCTTGCCAAGGTGGATGTCGCGGGTTCGACCCCCGTTTCCCGCTCCAGACTTCGGGGCAGGGGCGATCGGAAGCGACTGCCCCTGTCCGTGCCTCAGGGCGGCGTAGCCAAGCGGTAAGGCAGAGGACTGCAAATCCTTCACCACCGGTTCGAATCCGGTCGCCGCCTCCAGTCTCCCGATCCAGGACCCGTCCGCAGCCGCACGTCGGCCCGGTCGGGTCTGCTGTTCCCACGGCCCGCCGGGGTGGCGGAGCTGGAAGACGCGACGGACTTAAAACCCGTCGGGGCCTTGAGGCCCCGTGCCGGTTCGATTCCGGCCCCCGGCACCACCGCCGCAGCGCGACGCTCCGGTTCCGTCCCCGTTCCCCGATGGCATTTGCGCCTCCTATGGCACAAGGTATGCATCTCGGCATGAAGTAATGTGCCGTGGAGCGCTTTGTTGCATGGAGGCCCGAACAGCCATGGCAAGAGCCGGCGCGGCGTTCGTCGAGTGGGACGATGCGGAGAGGCGGCGGGCGAGGCGCCTGGGTTGGGCGACCGGACTCCTTCTTGCCGTGCTCGTTCTCCTTGCCTGCCCCGGTCGCGCCGAGGTCTCCTACCCGCGGCTGGCGAACATCTACTTCCCGACACTGGCCGGCGCCGACCTTGAGAAGCTCGCGCGGTGGGATCTCGTCGTCCTCACGACGTACACGGGGGAGTCGTGCGGGGACGAGCTCGAGACGCTTCGTCAGCTGAACCCGGACATCAAGCTCATCGTGCACATGCCGGTCGGGTACCACGGGGGCTGGACATGTCCGAGCGCCCTCGGCGGCCTCAGGGACGCGCTGGACGCGAACGGGTGGTGGCTGATGGACACCGCCGGAGAGATCGTCACGCCGCCGTTCGGGTTCGGCATCATGAACATGACCACCTCGTGCGCCCCCGACGGGCAGGGGCAGAGGCTGTGCGACTGGCTGCCGGAGCACATCGCGTCGCACCTCGGGCCGGGTGGAACGTGGGACGGGATCTTCCTCGACTTCTGCATGGACGACATCTCCTGGGTGAGCGGGTACATCCCCAATCCGATCGACGCGAACGGCGACGGCATTGCCGACACGCGGGCCGAGCTGGACGCCTGGTGGAAGAGTGGGATGCGACGGATGGCCGACCGTCTTCGCGAGCTCGTCGGCGACGACTACACCCTGATCACCAACGGCAACAACACGCTGTACGACGTGTGCGACGGCTCCACGCGGGAGAACTTCCCGTTCATGCACGGCGGCTGGTACGAGAACGTCATGCACCCGACGTACGGGTACGCGTCGAACAACGCGAACTACCGCCAGCCGGCCGTCAACATCGTGAACTCGATCTGGGCCGGCGAGGCCGGACCCAACGGCCCCCAGGGCAATCTGAACTACGAGCGGCAGCTCAGGTTCGGTCTTGCGACGACCCTGGTGTACGGAGACGGGTACTTCTCGTTCGACGGGCTGGACGGAGAGGACGCGCACAGCCACATGTGGTGGCATCCTCTGTACGACGTGGACCTCGGGCAGCCCGTCGGACGCGTCGAACGCGTCACGGCATGCCCCGGTGCACTGCCGGGGATGGTCAACGGCGAGTATCTGCGTCTTCGCAGGTTCACCAAAGGCATCGTCATCGTGAACCCGACCGGCGCGCTCCAGGCTGCCGACCTGGGCGGGATGTACTACATGGGCGAGTCGTGGAACGGGCAATTCTTCGAGAGGTCGGGCGCGGTGCACGAGGTGCTCGTCCATGCGCGCTCCGGCGCCATCGTCGTCGGGCGGGGGCACATGCTTGCCAGCTCAATCGTGCTTGAGGTCGTCGGGCGGGGGGTGGGCGGCAGTCCCGAGGTGTCATGGGACGCCCTCCCCGGCGCGGAGCGCTACAGCGTGTACCGAAGCCGGCTCGACGGTTCCGTGCCGGGCGAGCCCGTTCTCGTGGGCGTGGTGGACACGCCGACCTTCGTTGACGACTCCGCCGCGCAGGGCATGGCGTACCGGTATGCCGTTGCGGGAATCGACTCCAGCGGTTGCGAAGGGCAGCTGTCCCGTCCGGTCGAGGTGTCGACCGAGCCGGGGAGCGACCTGCACGTTCACTTCACGGTCGACATACTGGACGGGCGGCTGACCCTCGCGTGGACCGTTTCTGAGAACACGCGCGTTGCGATCATGCGGACTGGAGCGCGCGGAGAGCGCGCGGCGGTCGGCGATGGCCCGCAGGACGGCCCCGGGAGGCTGGTCGACGAGTCGGCCGTGCCCGGCGAGGCCTACGAGTACGAGCTCGTGGAGATCGACGGCGGCGCCGAGCGGGTGCTCGCGCTCGCTCGCTCGCGCGTTCCGGTCGACTCCGCGGGCACCGCGCTTCTGAGCTGCTCCCCGAACCCCGCTGCGGGGGAGACGCTGATCCGGTTCTCGATCGGCGGCGTCGTCGGTCGCGGAGACGTGGCGCGCGCCTCGCTCACGATCCACGACGCCGCCGGGAGGGTCGTGAAGCGGCTGGCCGACGGCCCGCTGCCTTCCGGCCTCCACGAAGCCCGCTGGGCGGCCGACGACGAGGCCGGGAACCCCGTCGCGTCCGGCTGCTACTTCTGCGCGCTGACGGCCGAGGGCCGCACGGACACGGCGAAGCTCCTCGTGATCCGCTAGCCCCGTAGGTCGCCCCGGCCACGCTCTGCGCCGAGCCGCGGCGGGCCGCGCCGGCCCGAGCGGCAAGCCGCCTTGACAGCCCCCCGGTCCGGTGCTAGCGTCACGCGGCGTAGGCTGGCATCCCGGCCGGGAGGCACCATGAATGCCACCGACATCATCATCGGGGTCATCCTCATCGCGGGGCTCATCTCCGGCGTCGCGCGGGGGTTCGTGAGGGGGCTCTTCGGTCTCGCGGGGCTCGTGCTCGGCGTCATGATCGCCGCCGGGAACTACGGGTTCGTGAGCCGACGGGTGTTCGGATTCGTCTCCGACGAGCGTCTCCGCGCGATCGTCGCCTTCATGGCCGTCCTCATCGTCGTGCTCGTGCTCTTCTCCATTCTGGGCAAGCTGCTCTCCAAGGCCGTCCGCCTGGCCGAGATGGGCTGGGCCGACAGGCTCGCGGGGGCCTTCCTCGGTCTGCTGACGGCCTCGCTCCTGTCGGGCATGCTGCTGATCCTGGCGGTGATGGGGGGCGTTCACGGCGAGCGGTTCCTGGCGGACTCCGTTCTCGCCCCGAAGGTCCTCGCCGTGACCGACGCCGTCGTGTCGGTGTTCCCGGGCGCGGCGCAGTCGAGGATCGAGGAGGCCCGGGAGGAGCTCCGCCGCGAGTGGAACCGCCAGCGCGGGCGAGGCACGTCGACGCTCGTGCTCGGCGGCCCGCCTGCCCGGCGCGGCCCGACCGGCGCACGGCCGGCCTGAGGTCACCATCCATAGGCGAGGAGGGCGAGCCATGATGTCCCGCCGGGACGACGCGACCCCGACGAAGGAGTCCTGCGCGTCCGTGCTGGAGCATCTGGGCGTGGACCTCACCGCGCTGGCGCCGCCGCCCGACCCGCTCCTCAGCGACCTCTGGCGCCGCGAGCTCGACAGGCTCAAGGAGGTCCTCGGGAAGCGGGAGCGCCACGGCGCGCTGCTCGTGGGCCCGGACGGCGTCGGGAAGAGAGCGCTCGTCCTGGCGCTCGCCCGCGAGATCGCGGACGGGCGCATCGCGGCCCACTTGCGCGGCCGACGGGTCGTCGAGCTGCTGTTCCACAGGGTCGCGGCCGCGGCCGGCAACCCCGGCGACTTCGAGCGCATCGTCTTCGCCGCCCTCCGGGAGGCGGCGCTCCGCGACGACGTCGTGCTGTTCATGAACGACATCACGAGCTTCATGGGGCTTGTCGGGGGGCGGAGGGACTTCGCCGGCGCGGCGGTCGTCATCGAGCTGGCATGCCGCCAGCCCGGTCTGTACCTCATCGGGGCGACGACGCCCGAGCTTCACCGCGAGGCCGCGGGCGTCTTCCCGTGGTGCGAGAAGCGCCTCGCGCGCGTGGACGTGCAGGAACCGTCCCGCGAGGCGACCGTGGCGCTTCTCGGGCAGGCCGTGAAGTCGTTGTCCGAGTACCATGGCGTCACCGTGGATCCGGACGCGGTCCAGGCCGCGGTCGACCTCTCGAGCCACTACGTTCAGGAGCGCGTCCTGCCGGGGAAGGCGCTCGATCTTCTCGATGAGGCGGCGGCGAAGGCGGTGGTCGCCGCGCCGCCGGGCACGACGCCCGTCGTCGGCACGCCCGAGGTGACCGCGGCGCTCTCCGATTGGGTGGGGATCCCCGCGGAGAAGCTCGCGGAGCGCGGGAACCACGAGCTCCTGGGCCTCGAAGGCGCCCTCATGAGGAGGATCAAGGGGCAGGATCACTGCGTCCGGAAGCTCGCCGACACCGTCCGCGTGGCGAAGCTCGGGCTCGACGAGAAGCCGGGGCGCCCGGACGGTGTGTTCCTCTTCGTCGGGCCGCCCGGCGTGGGGAAGACGGAGCTCGCGCGGGCGCTCGCCGACGAGCTCTATGGCGGACCGCCGCGGCTGCTCACGTACAACATGACGCGATACTCCGAGGAGGACGGCCTCACGCGGTTGACGGGCGTCCGCTTCGGCGACGTGGACCGGTCCGGAGACCTCACGGCGGCGGCGGCGGCGCACCCGCACTCGGTCATCGTGTTCGACGCCATCGAACGCTCGCACCGCGACGTGGCGCTCATGCTCATGCAGATCTGCCGCGAGGGCTCGATCGTCGACGGGCAGGGCAACACGGTCTCCTTCTCGAACGCGACCATCGTGATGATCTCGAATTCGGACAACATCGCTCCCAGGCTCCCCGACGAGCCCACGGTCGGGTTCGGGACGGGCGAGACGGACGCGGAGCAGCGGCGCATCGCTCAGGTGACCCGGGCCGTCGAGGAGTTCTTCCCGCCGGAGTTCATGGACGGCGTGGACGAGGTCCTTCTGTTCTCGCCCCTGTCCGACGTCGCGCTCCGGGAGATCGTGCACCTGCACCTCGGAGACATGCGCGAGCGGCTTGCCGCGCGCGGCGTCGCGCTGAACGTGACCGACGAAGCCGTCTCGCTCCTTGTGGAGAAAGGGGCGAGTCGCGAGTACGGGGCTCGGAACCTCGGCCGCACCGTGGAAGGCCTCGTGCTCAAGCCCCTCGCGCGGTTCCTGTTGTCGAACGGCGCCGTGCGGGACGTGACCGTGCGGGTCGTTGAGGGCGACATCGAGGTGGCCGCCGGCGGCCCGGGCGGCGCCGGCGGGCGGCGGGCGAAGCGAGGCGGAAGGCCGGCGGCATGAAGATGCTCATTGCCGGGCGCGAGGCAGGGGTCGGCCGGGCGATCAGCGTGCAGAACCCGCGCGACGGGTCCGTGATCGACACGGTGCCCGAAGCGACCCAGGCCGAGCTGGAAGAGGCGCTGGCGGCGGCCGCGCGCGGCGCCCGGGCGATGGCCGCGATGACCCGCCACGACCGCGCCCTCGTGCTGGAGCGGGCGTCGGCCGCCATCGCGGAGCGCTCCGAGGAGCTGGCCGGCCTGCTGGCGTCGGAGGTCGGGAAGACCATCCGCGAGGCCAGACTCGAGGTCGCGCGGGCGGCGTCGACCTTCGCGCTGTCCGCGGCCGAAGCGCGGCGTCTGTCCGGCGAGGTCGTGCCGTTCGACGCCGTTCCGGCCGGGCGCGATCGCCTCGGCTTCTGGATGCGGATGCCGATCGGCGTCGTCGCCGCCATCACGCCGTTCAACTTCCCGCTCAATCTCGCGGCGCACAAGGTGGCGCCGGCCATCGCCGCCGGGAACGCTGTCGTGCTCAAGCCAGCGACGGCGACGCCGCTTGCGGACCTCCGGCTCGGTTCGATCCTTTACGAGGCCGGGCTCCCGGGCGAGGCGCTCTCCGTGCTGACCGGGTCCGGCCCTGCGGTCGGTGACGCGCTCGTCGCGCACGCGGCCCCCCGCATGATCACCTTCACCGGGAGCGCCGAGGTGGGCGCGGCCATCGGGGCGCGCGCGGGCCTCAAGAGGCTCGCGATGGAGCTCGGCTCGAACTCGGCCGTCATCGTGACGGAGCGCTGCGACGTCGAGGACGCGGCCGAGCGGTGCGTCCGAGGCGCGTACGCGGTGGCCGGTCAGGTCTGCATCTCCGTCCAGCGCGTGCTGGCGCACGAGTCCGTCATCGGGCGCTTCGTTGACGCCGCCGCGGCCGGCGCGTCGCGACTGCGTGTCGGCGACCAGCTCCTCGAGGACACCGACGTCGGGCCGATGATCGACGAAACGCAGGCGCGGCGGGCCGCGGAGCGGATCGCGGACGCGGTCGCGATGGGCGGCAGCGTCGTGGTCGGCGGCGAGCGCTCGGGCGCGTTCGTCACGCCGGCCGTGCTCACGGGCGTTCCCGAACGGGCGGCTGTTTGGAGGGACGAGGCGTTCGCGCCGGTGATGGTGGTCCGGCCGTACCGGGCGCTCGACGAGGCCATCGCGTCCGTGAACAGGTCGCGCTACGGCCTTCAGGCCGGGATCTTCACGGACGACCTCGGCGAGGCGCTGCGCGCGGCGACCGAGATCGAATGCGGCGGCGTCATGGTCAACGACGTTCCGTCGTACCGCGCCGACCACATGCCCTACGGCGGCGTCAAGGACAGCGGCCTTGGCCGGGAAGGTCCCCGGTTCGCCGTCGAGGAGATGACCGAGGTCCGGCTCGTGGCGTTCCGGAGATGAGGCCTTGGGCAGGGGCTTTTGCCGCTTGACACCCGGCCCGCGCTCACGTATCTTCTTGGAGCGCCGTCGAGCGGCCCGAGAGGGCGCCCGGCTGCGAGGGCGATTAGCTCAGTTGGTTAGAGTGCTTGCTTGACATGCAAGAGGTCACTGGTTCGAGTCCAGTATCGCCCACCACTCGAACATCACAGGGAAGAAGAGGCATCTCGCTTCTCACCTTGAGGGCTCACGGCCCGAAGAGGTCTGTCGGCGTGCTCAGGAGACCGGTCTCCTTGAGTCCGAGGACGGGATGCGTCTCGACGGGGATGCATCCCGTCCGCCGTTTCCATCGCCGCCGTGAACGGCGGCGCGAGCGGAAGGAGGTCAGGTGACGATCCAGGCCCCACGCGTCAACCGGAAGATCCGCATCTCCCAGGTGCGGCTCATCGACGTGGACGGCACGCAGGTGGGCGTCCTCGCGACGTCCGAGGCGTTGGCGATGGCTGAACAGAAGGGACTCGACCTCGTTGAGGTCTCGCCGAAGGCCCGCCCGCCGGTGTGCAGGATCATGGACTACGGGAAGTACATGTATCAGCTGAACAAACGGGCGAAGGAGGCGAAGAAGCGCCAGCACGTGACGCAGGTCAAAGAGGTGAAGATGCGTCCGAAGATCGAGCCGCACGACTACGACTTCAAGCTCCGCCATGCGCGGGAATTCCTCGAGGCCGGCGACAAGGTCAAGTGCACGGTCACGTTCCGTGGCCGCGAGATGGCGCACAAGGAGATGGGCATTCGCCTGATGGAGAAGGTGGCGCAGGACCTCGCCGAGGCGGCGGCGGTCGAGGTGCCGATCCAGTCCGAGGGACGCGCCATGATGATGGTGCTGTCGCCGAGGCCGGGGACGAAGGCGCGGGAGCGAACCGGGAGCAGCGAGCATGCCGAAGGTCAAGACGCATCGAGGGGCGGCCAAGAGGTTTAAGCGCACGGGGGCGGGGAAGATCAAGCGGCCCAAGGCGTACACGGGCCACTTCTTCATCCGCAAGAGCGCGAGGGCGAAGAGGAACCTGAGGAAGCAGGGCTACGTCCACAAGGCCGACCAGCCGCGCATCGAGCGGCTGCTCAGGGACTAGTCTCTCCGGGAGGAAGGGGAAGACATGCCACGGGCACGTTCGGCGCCGGCGTCGAGGCGCAGGCGCAAGAAGATCCTGAAGTCCGCGAGGGGGTACTACGGCGGCAGGAGCCGTCTCATCCGCACCGCGACGGAGACCGTCCACCGCGCGGGCGTCTTCGCCTACGGCGCCCGGAAGGACAGGAAGGGCGACATGCGCCGCCTCTGGATCGTGCGCATCAACGCCGGGGCGCGGCTCCACGGGCTCTCCTACAGCCGGTTCATGCACGGGCTCAGGGAGGCGAAGGTCGAGGTGGACCGCAAGCTCCTCGCCGACATGGCGGTGCACGATGCGGACGGGTTCGCGAGGCTCGCCTCGATCGCGAAGGGGCAGCTTGGGCAGGCATGACGCCTGACGCGGGAGGACCTCGTTGATCGAGCGGCTCTCCGAACTTGCGGCGGCCGCCCTCGGAGACCTCGACGCCGCGCGCACCGAGAAGGACGTCGAGGACGCGCGCGTCCGGTACCTGGGGCGGAAGAGCGAGATCGCGACGATCTCGAAGGGGCTCGGGGCGCTTTCGGACGATGAGCGGAAGGCGCTCGGGAAGGCCCTGAACGAGTTCAAGGCGACCGTGACGGCGCGGCTCGACGAGGCGCGGACGCGCGTTCTTGCCGGCGCGGCCTCGGCCTCGGTGGGGCCGGATCTCACGCTCCCGGGGCGGGCGCCGTGGGTCGGTCGGAAGCACCCGATCACAAGGACGCTCGACCGGCTCGAGGAGATCCTCCTCGGCCTCGGCTTCGAGGTCGCCGTCGGCCCCGAGGTCGAGGACGAGTTCCACAACTTCGAGGCGCTGAACATCCCGCCGGACCACCCCGCGCGGGACATGTGGGACACCTTCTACGTTGACGGCGGGTCCCTCCTCCGCACGCACACGTCGCCCGTGCAGATCCGCGTGATGCAGTCCACGAAGCCGCCCGTGCGTATCATCGCGCCGGGGCGGGTGTACCGGAACGAGAACCCCGACGCCTCGCACGGCTCCGAGTTCTACCAGCTCGAGGGGCTCTACGTGGACCGCGACGTCCGCCTGGCAGAGCTCAGGGGCGTCCTCACGCGATTCCTGAAGGAGCTTCTGGGGGACGACGTGGGCATCCGCTTCCGTCCCGGCTTCTTCCCGTTCACCGAGCCGTCCATCGAGGTGGACGTCCGCTGCAGCATCTGCGGCGGCTCGGGATGCAGCGTCTGCAAGGGGACGGGCTGGGTGGAGCTTGTCGGAGCGGGGATGGTGGACCCGCGCGTCTTCCGGGCCGTGGGGTACGACCCGGACGCCGTGAGCGGCTACGCGTTCGGGCTGGGCGTGGACCGCGTGTGCATGATGCTGACGGGCACGGACGACATCCGGCTCTTTCTGGAGAACGACCTCCGGTTCCTCCGGGGGGTCTGAGGGGCGCCCATGAAGGTGAGCCTCGCGTGGCTCAGGGACTACGTCGACTTCGACATGGACGCCGTCGAGCTCGCCCGGCGTCTGACCGAGCGCCTCACGGAGACCGTCCCCGTGCGCCCGGCCGGCGCGGACGCGACGGGCGTGGTCGTCGCGAAGATCGTGACCGTTGACCGACACCCGGACGCCGACAGCCTCAGCGTCTGCGTCGTCGACTGGGGCAGCGGCTCGGCGAGCGTCGTGTGCGGCGCGCCGAACGCGCGGGCCGGCCTCGTGACGGGGCTTGCGCTCCCCGGCGCCGTCATCGCCGGCGGGCGCGCGATCGGCGAGCAGACCATCCGCGGGAGGCGCTCGTTCGGGATGCTCGTGTCGGCGGCCGAGCTCGGCGTCTCCGACGACGCGGCGGGGATCATCGAGCTCGATCCCTCGTCGTCGCTCGGCGAGGACATCCGCAGCGCGCTCGCGCTCACGGCCGACGCGGTGGACGTCGAGGTCCAGCCCAACCGACCGGACTGCACGGGCATCGTCGGCGTCGCCCGCGAGGTCGCCGCGATGACGCGCTCGCCGCTCAGGGAGCCGCGCGTCGACCTCCTCGAGTCGGGCACGCCCGCGTCCGCCCTCACGGGGGTCGAGATCCTCGATCCCGCCGGCTGTCCGCGGTACATCGCCCGCGTGATCGCGGGAGTGAAGGTCGGCCCTTCCCCGGCGTGGCTCGCCGAGAGGCTCGAGAGCGTGGGGCAGCGGCCCATCAACAACGTCGTGGACGCGACGAACTTCGCGATGCTCGAGCTCGGGCACCCCGTGCACGCGTTCGACTTCGAGGCGCTCGAGGGGCGACGCATCGTCGTGCGGCGCGCGTCGGCGGGCGAGGAGCTCGTCACGCTCGACGGGGTCACCCGCAAGCTCGGCCCCTCGCAGCTCGTGATCGCCGACGCGGCGCACCCCGTGGCCCTCGCCGGCGTCATGGGCGGCGCGGGCAGCGAGGTGACCGAGGGCACGACGACCGTGCTCCTGGAGTGCGCCTGCTTCGACCCGGTGATCGTCAGGCGCGGCGCGCGCGGCGTCGGGCTCCGGACGGAGGCCTCGTGGCGGTTCGAGCGAGGCGTGGACACGGCGGCCATGGACCGCGTCGCCGCCCGCGTGTGCGGCCTGATTGCGTCGATCGCCGGAGGGCAGGTGGCCCCCGGCGCCGTGGACGTCGGCCCTGGCCTTCCGGCTCCCTCGCCGGTCACCCTCAGGATGTCGTCGGTGCGGCGCCTGCTCGGTGACGGGGTCTCGACGTCCGACGCGGCCGGACACCTTGCCGCGCTCGGTTTCGGCGTGGCGCCGGACGCCGACGCGCTCCGCGTGAGCGTGCCGAGCTTCCGGCGCGACATCGAGCTCGAGGCCGATCTCGTCGAGGAGGTCACGCGGTCGCACGGATACGAGAACGTCGCGTCGGCGGTGCCCTTCCGCGGTCTCGACGAGCGCTACGAGAAGCGCGACGCGCGCGTCGCGCAGGTCCGCGGGGCGATGGTCGGCCTGGGCTTCTACGAGGCGCTCACGAGCTCCTTCACGAGCCCGGCCGTGCTCGAGCGCGTGGGGGCGGACCCTGCGGCCGCCCCGACGCTCTCCAACCCCATCAACAGGGACGCGCCGCTCCTTCGTCCCACCGCCGTCCCGGGTCTCCTGGACGTCGTCCGGACGAACTGGAACGTGGGGGAGAAGGACGTCAGGGTCTTCGAGATCGCGAAGGTGTTCTCGAGACAGGGGACGGCGACCGCCGAGGCGTGGTCGCTGGCCGGGGCGATGACGGGCCGGGCCGGAAGGCCGGCGTGGGACGGGCAGTCCCGGTCCACCGACTTCTTCGACGGCAAGGGCGCCCTGTGGGCCCTCGGGGAAGCGCTCGGGGTTGACAGCCTGGGCATGCGCTGCTACGATGGCCGCCCGCTGTTCGACCGCGCGGAGGGGGCGGTGCTCTCCGCAGGCGGGCGGGAGATCGGGCATCTCGGCATGATCTCTCGCGGCGTGCTGGACGCGTGGGATCTCGAGCAGCCGGTGTTCGTGTTCGAGCTCTCCCTTGATGAGCTGGCACGGGGGTGCAGGTTGGTGGGGAAACACGAGCGGCTACCGCGGTATCCCAAGGTGCGGCGCGACGTTGCGCTGATCCTGGATGACGGGACGCCCGCGGCCGGCGTGCTGGACGTGGTCGGCGGGCACGGCGAGGCGCTCCTGCAGTCCGTGGAAGTGTTCGACCTGTACCGTGGCTCGCAGCTTCCCGCGGGGAAGAAGAGCCTTGGCCTGTCGCTGACGTACATGTCGCGCGAGCGCACCCTGACGGACGCGGAGGTCGACGAGGCGCACGGCCGCGTCGTCAACCGCCTCCTCAAGGAGCTGGGGGCGTCGCTCCGGAAGTGACCGGGCGGCGCCTTCGTGGAGACGACGATGCAGGTGCCCGGAATGGAAGCGCTCGAGGCCTCGATCGCGCGGGCTGTGGGTGAGCTCGCGCGACTGAGGGCGGAGAACGCCGAGCTCAGGGAGCGCCTGCGCGCTCTGGGAAAGGAGTTCGAGGACCTCGCCGGCCACATGAAGAGCGTCTGGTCCGGTGAGAAGATAGACGCGAGGCAGCGGAAGCGGATCGAGCAGAAGATGAGATCGATCGGCGAGAAGCTGGCCTAGGGGCCCGGCGGCGCTCCGTCGCGTCGCGGTGTCCCCGGTGAGCGCCCCCCGATGGGGCGACGAAGCCTGAGATCACCTGATGAGCAGCGTGAAGGTCGAGATCTTCGGGTCGGAGTACCGAATCCGCGGGGACGCGGACCCTGAGAGCATTCAGGAGATCGCCCACTACGTGGACAGCAAGATGCGGGAGGTGGACGGCGAAACGGCCCTTGGCTCTTCCCTCAAGGTGGCCATTCTCGCGGCCCTCAACATCGCCGGCGAGCTTTTCCGGGAGCGAGACGACCGGAACAGGCTGCTGGCCGAGGTCGAGGAGCGGGCCGAGGAACTCTCGCAGGAGATCGAGTCCCAGATGGGCGAGTGACCCCCGCGGCCCTTCTCAGGCCTTTCGCTGACCTTCAGAGCGCGCCGCCGCATTCGGAGGCGCCACGCCGATGCCGTCGACCGAGCTTCGTTCCAGCCCAGCCCGATGCCCTGCCCCGTGTCCCGCGTTCGGATGAACGAGGTGAACGCGTTGCGCGATGCCCACGCTGAGCCGGGGGGCCTCTTCACGGTTCCCGAAGCCCCGCACGCGCCTCTCGCGAAGAGGATGCGGCCGCGGGCGCTCGGTGAGTATCGCGGACAGGACCACGTGCTGGGACCGGGCAAGCTGCTTCGGAGGGCCATCGAGGCCGACAGGCTGTTCTCGATGATCCTGTACGGCCCTCCTGGGAGCGGCAAGACCTCCCTCGGCCACGTGATCGCGGAGGCCACCGGGTCGGCGCTCGTGAGGCTCAACGCGGTCGAGGCCGGCGTGGCCGATCTGCGGGCCGCCGTCACCGGCGCGCGGCAGCGCTCGCCCCGGCGGACGATCGTGTTCATCGACGAGGTGCACCGGTTCAACAAGGCCCAGCAGGACGTGCTGCTCGCGCCCCTCGAGGACGACGCGTTCGTCATGATCGGCGCGACGGTGGAGAACCCGTTCTTCTACCTGAACCAGGCGCTCCTGTCGCGCGTTCAGGTGTTCGAGTTCCGGCCGCTCTCGAGGGACGACGTGCGGGCGATCCTGGTGTCCGCCCTCGCCGACCGGGAGCGGGGCCTCGGCGAGTACCGCGTCGAGGCGGCGGACGACGCGCTGGACCACCTGGCCGACAACGCGCTCGGGGACGCGAGGAGGGCCCTCTCGGCGCTCGAACTCGCGGCGCTCTCGACGCCGCCGGACAAAGGCGGCGCCATCCGCGTGAGCCTGGCCGTGGCCGAGGGGTGTCTCGCGCGCCGCGTGATCAGGCACGACCGCGACGGCGACGCGCACTACGACGTGGCGTCGGCGTTCATCAAGAGCGTGCGCGGCTCGCAGCCCGATGCGGCGCTCTTCTGGCTGGCCAGGATGCTCGAGGGCGGCGAGGACCCGCGCTTCATCGCGAGGCGGCTCGTGATCCTGGCCTCCGAGGACGTGGGGCTTGCCGACCCGGGGGCCCTGGGACTTGCGGTCGGGGCGGCCAGGGCCGTCGAGATGCTCGGGCTTCCCGAGGCGCGGTACGCGCTCGCCGAGGCGACGATCTACCTCGCGGCGGCGCCCAAGAGCAGGGCGTGCGCCGACGCGATCGCCGCGGCCGAGGAGGCCGTCCGGACGGAGGACTCGGGGGAGGTTCCGGCGCACCTGCGCGCCGCGGGCTACGCGGGAGCCGCGCGGCTGGGGCGGGGGGCCGCGTACGAGATGCCGCGCTCGGAGGCCGAGGGCAGAAGGCAGGACTACGTCGAGAAGCGCCGGAGCTTCTACACGCCCGGCGATGCGGGGTACGAGAGGGAGGTCCGGGAGCGGTTGTCCCGATGGGACGCCGCTTCGCCGGTCGAGGATCCGGAGGGCACGTGATGCCGGGGGCCGGCCGATCGGCGCAGGACCACAATGCGATAGATGGGAGGGAGACGACCGCATGAGCCAGTGGGGAGCCATGGTCGTTGCGTTCCTGATCGGCGTTGCCGTGTTCGTGGCCGGCTGGTTCGCCAGACGGCTCGTGGACCGCAGCAAGATCGTGAGCGCCGAGGAACTGGCCGAGAAGATCGTCCGCGAGGCGCAGCGCGAGGCCGAGACGCAGAAGAAGGCGGCGATCCTCGAGGCGAAGGACGAGTGGTACAAGGCGAAGTCCAGGTTCGAGGAAGACACGCAGGCGACACGAGCGGAGCTCGAGAAGCTCCAGAGGCAGTTGGAGAAGCGGGAGGATGACCTCAACAGGAGGGTGGAGTTCCTCGACAAGAAGGAACAGGAGCTCGCCCGGTCGGAGACCGAGCAGGCCGCGAAGGAAGCGGAGATCGTCGAGCGTTCCGAGAAGGTCTCGAAGCTGATCGACGAGCAGAACGAGCGGCTCGAGCGGATCGCGGGCATGAACCGCGACGACGCGAAGAAGCTGCTCATCAAGAACATGGAGAGCGAGGCGCGCCTCGAGGCCGCGAGGATGGTCAAGGACATCCGGGACGACGCGCGGAGGCAGGGCGACAAGGAGGCGAAGCAGATCCTCACGCTGGCCATCCAGCGGTGCGCCGCCGACCACGTCGTGGAGTCCACCGTGTCGGTGGTGAACCTCCCCAGCGACGAGATGAAGGGCAGGATCATCGGCCGCGAGGGCAGGAACATCCGAGCGTTCGAGACCGCGACCGGCATCGACGTGATCGTGGACGACACCCCCGAGGCCGTGATCCTGTCGGGCTTCGATCCCGTGCGCCGCGAGGTGGCGAGGCTCTCGCTCGAGCGGCTCATCGGGGACGGGCGGATCCACCCGGGGCGGATCGAGGAGGTCGTCGAGAAGGTCACGAAGGAGCTCGACCAGAAGATCACCGAGACCGGCGAGGAGGCGTGCCTGGACGTCGGCATCCACGACCTTCGCCCGGAGCTCATCAAGCTCCTCGGGAAGCTCCGGTACCGGACGAGCTACGGTCAGAACGTGCTCCAGCACTCCAAGGAGGTCGCCTACCTGACCGGTCTCATGGCCGGCGAGCTCGGGCTCGACGTCGCGGTGGCCAAGCGCGCGGGGCTCCTCCACGACCTCGGCAAGGCCGTGGACCACACGATGGAGGGGACGCACGCCGCGCTCGGCGCGGAGCTGGCCTCCCGGTACGGGGAAGACGAGGTCGTCGTCAACTCGATCGAGTCCCATCACGAGGACGTCGAGCACACGAGCATGATCGCCGTGCTCGTCCAGGCGGCCGACGCCGTGTCCGGCGCGAGGCCGGGCGCGCGGCGCGAGACGCTCGAGACCTACATCAAGCGCCTCGAGAAGCTCGAGCAGATCGCGGGGACCTTCCAGGGCGTCGAGCGCTCCTACGCGATCCAGGCGGGCCGCGAGATCCGCATCATGGTCCAGCACAAGAAGATCGACGACGCCCGCGCCGAGGCCCTCGCCTCGGCCGTGGCGAGGAAGATCGAGGCGGAGCTCAAGTACCCGGGCCAGATCAAGGTCGTCGTGATCCGCGAGTCGAGAGCCGTGGACTACGCCAAGTAGCCGGGCGGGAAGGCGCATGAGGATCCTCTTCATCGGGGACGTCGTCGGGCGGCCCGGGCGGCGCGCCGTCGAGCTGCTCCTGCCCGGCCTCGTGAGGGAGTGGGGGCCGTCGCTCGTCGTGGCGAACGGCGAGAACGCGGCGGGAGGCATCGGGCTCACGAAGCCCGTGGCGAACGACCTCTTCGCGCTCGGCATCGACGTCCTCACGAGCGGCAACCACATCTGGGACAAGAAGGGTGCCGCGGAGCTGGTCGCGGGCTGCGAGCGGATCCTCCGGCCGGCCAACTACCCCCCGGGCACCCCCGGTCGGGGAGCCGGCGTCTTCGAGACCGCGAAGGGCGTTCCCGTGGGCGTCGTGAACCTGCAGGGCAGGGTGTTCCTGCCGGAGACCGACTGCCCGTTCCGCGTGGGCGCCGCGCTCGTGGCGGAGCTGCGGACGCGCGCCCGCGTCGTGCTGGTGGACCTCCACGCGGAGGCGACGTCGGAGAAGGTCGCGATGGCGTGGCACCTGGCCGGGGCGGCGACGGCCGTCCTGGGAACGCACACGCACGTGCAGACGGCGGACGAGCGCATCGTGGACGGGTTCACCGCGGCCATCTCGGACGCGGGGATGACGGGGCCGTACGACTCGGTGATCGGCATGCGAAGGGACCTCTCCCTTGCGAGGTTCCTCACGCAGATCCCGCAGCGCTTTGAGCCGGCCGGCGGTCGCCTCGTGCTCTGCGGCGTCGTCGTCGACGCCGACGAGACCAGCGGCGCCGCGACGGGGATCCACAGGGTCATGTCCGTGATCGACGGGTGAGCGGGGGGCCATCGTGGAGACGAGGGTTCTCAAGGGCAGGCCGATCGCGGCGGGGATCGTGGAGGAGGTCGGACGGCGCGCGGCCGCGCTCGCGGGCCGCGGCGTGCAGCCTTGTCTCGCCGTCGTGTGCGTCGGCGACGACCCGGCCTCGGCGATCTACTCGGCGAGCATCGAGCGGGCCGGGGGCGGCGCGGGCATCGACGTGCGCGTCGTGCGGCTCCCCGCGGGCGCCGGGACCGACGGCGCCGCCCGGGCGCTCGCGGCGCTCGCAGGCGACCCGCTCGTCCACGGCATCATCGTGCAGCAGCCGCTTCCGCGCGGCGTGGACCCCTCCGTCGTGGACGCCGTCCCGGCCGCCAAAGACGTCGACTGCGCGGCGGCGGGGAGCCTCGGCCTCCTTGCGAGGGGCGCCGAGGTCTTCGCGCCCTGCACGGCGCTTGCCGTGGTCGAGGCGCTGGCGGCCGCCGCGGTGCCCATCGAGGGCGCGCACGTGGTCGTCGTCGGCCGGAGCGCCGTCGTGGGGCGCCCGCTCGCGCTGCTGCTGCTCCGGAAGGGCGACCGCGGCAACGCGACGGTGACGGTCTGTCACACCGGCACGCGCGACCTCGCGACGCACACGCTCAGGGCGGACGTCCTCGTGGCAGCGATGGGCCGGCCCGAGGCGATCCGCGGGGACATGGTCCGCGAGGGCGCCGTCGTCGTGGACGTCGGCGTGAACCGCGTCGAGGACGCGACCGCCGAGAAGGGCTTCCGCGTCGTGGGCGACGTCGCGTTCCAGGAGGTGCTCGGGCGCGCGGCGGTGGCGACGCCGGTCCCCGGCGGCGTCGGGGCGCTCACGACGGCGATCCTCCTCAGGAACACCGTGCGGGCGGCGGAGGCGAGGGCGCGGGAGCGATGACACCTTCGCGGGGCGACGAGTCGCGGCCGGCGGAACGCACGTACACCGTCAGCGAGGTGACGGCGGCGGTCAAGCACATCCTCGAGGAGTCGCTTCCCTCGGTCTGGGTCGAGGGCGAGATCTCGAACTTCAACCGCCACAGCTCCGGCCACATGTACTTCACGCTCAAGGACGAGAAGAGCCAGCTCCCGGCGGTGATGTTCCGGCAGGCGAACGCGAAGCTCGCCTTCGCGCCGCAGAGCGGCATGAAGGTGCTTGCGTTCGGGCGCGTCGGCGTCTACGAGCCGTCCGGCAGATACCAGCTCTACGTCGAGCGGATGCGCCCCGCGGGCATCGGGGAGCTCGCTGCCGCGTTCGAGGCGCTCAAGCGGAAGCTCGAGGCCGAGGGGCTCTTCGACAAGGCCGGCAAGGTCCCCGCGCCGCGCTTCCCGAGGACGGTCGCGGTGGTCACCTCGCCGACGGGCGCGGCCGTGCGCGACGTCATCCGCGTCGCGCGCGCGCGGATGCCCTCCGTGCGCATCGTCGTCGTGCCCGTGCCCGTCCAGGGCGCCGAGGCGGCGCCGGCGATCGTCGCGGCGCTCGGCATGGTGGACGAGTGGGGCGGCGCCGATGTCTGCATCGTCGGGCGTGGCGGAGGCTCCCTCGAAGACCTGTGGGCGTTCAACGACGAACGCGTCGCGCGCGCGATCCACGCGATGCGCACGCCGGTCATCTCGGCCGTGGGTCACGAGGTGGACTTCACGATCGCGGACTTCGTGGCGGACGTCCGCGCGGCGACGCCGTCGAACGCCGCGGAGATCGCGGTCCCGGACCGTCGCGCCCTCCTGCGCTCGATCCTGGTCTCCGCCGGGCGGGTCGAGCGCGCGGTGCGCTCCCGGCTCCGCCGACACGCGGAGCGCGCCGCGGCCCTTCGCGGGGCCTACGGGCTCCGGATCCCGCTCGATCAGATCGAGCGCCTGTCCCAGCGCGTGGACGAGCTGGGCGGGCGGGCCGCGGCGGCCGCGAGGACCGCGCTCGCGCTCCGGCGGGCGCGCGTCGAGCGCTACGCCGCGGAGCTCGCCCTCGCCGACCCCGCGAAGGTCCTGGCGAGGGGGTTCGCGTCCGTCGCGCTCCTGCCGGTCCTGTCGGCGGTGACCTCGGCCGCGGACGTTGCGCCGGGGTCGCAGGTCAGGGTGACGGTCGCGGACGGCGCGTTCGACTGCACGGTGAACTCCGTTCGCGGCGGGAAGGAGAGGGCTGCGTGAGCAAGAAGCCGACGTTCGAGGACGACATGGCGAAGCTCGAGGAGATCGTCGCGCGGCTCGAGCGGAACGAGCTCGGCCTCGACGAGTCGCTCAGGGCGTTCGAGGACGGCATGAAGCTCGCCGAGTCTCTGTCGAAGGCGCTGGCCAAGGCCGAGGAGCGCGTGCAGCGGCTCGTCAGGGGCGTGCAGGGCGAGCTCGGGCTCGAGGACTTCGAGGGCGAGCCGCCCGAGGGGGACTGACCGCGTGTCGTTCCTCACTGAGTACCTGGATGCCAGGCGCGCGCTCGTCGAGGAGGCCCTCGACCGCTGTCTGCCGTCCGCGGGAGGGGCCGGGGCGTCCTCGGAGGACCGTCTCCACGAGGCCATGCGATACAGCGTGTTCTCGGGCGGCAAGCGCCTGCGGCCGATCCTCGCGCTGTCGGCGTTCGAGCTCGTGGGCGGCGCCGACGACGGCGTCCTCGTCCCAGCCTGCGCGCTCGAGCTCATCCACACGTACTCGCTCATTCATGACGACCTGCCGGCGATGGACGACGACGACGAGCGACGCGGGAGGCCGACGAGCCACCGCGTCTTCGGGGAAGCGCTCGCCATCCTCGCGGGCGACGCGCTGCTCACCCTCGCGTTCGAGGTCGTGGCGGGTGACGAGCGCCTTGCGCCCGAGAGGAAAGTCGCGGTGATCCGCGAGCTGGCCGAGGCGAACGGGAGCCGCGGGATGGTCGGCGGGCAGGCGGCCGACATTGCGATGGAGGGCGCGCCCCCGGACCTCGCCTCCATCACGCTGATCCACACCCGCAAGACGGCGCTGCCCCTCGCGGCGTCGGTGCGCGTCGGCGCGCTCGCGGCGGGCGCGGGCGCCGACGACGTCGCGGCGCTCACGGCCTACGGGCGGGCCGCCGGCCTCGCGTTCCAGATCAGGGACGATCTGCTCGACGTGACGGGCAGCGCCGACGAGATGGGGAAGGCCGTCCGGAAGGACGTGGCCCGCGGGAAGCTCACGTATCCCGGCGTCGTGGGCGCCGAGGCGGCCGAGCGGGAGGCCCGGAGACTCGCCGACCAGGCCGTGGCGGCGCTGGACCGGTTCGGAGCGACCGCGAGGCCTCTCACGGAGATCGCCCGGTACATCGTCGAGCGCAGGCGCTGAGGGCGCGGGACGGGCGGCGTTCGGCCTGCGCGAAAGGCGGAAGCGGCGTGGCACGGATCCTCGACGGCATCAACTCGCCTCAGGACCTCCGGGCGCTGAGCCCGAGGGACCTCGTTCCGCTCGGCGAGGAGGTCCGTCAGGAGATCATCCGCGTGGTCTCGCGCAACGGCGGGCACCTCGCGCCCAGCCTCGGGGTCGTCGAGCTCACGCTGGCCCTGCACTACGTCTTCGACTCGCCCCGCGACAGCATTCTCTGGGACGTCGGACATCAGAGCTACGCGCACAAGCTCATCACGGGACGGCGCGACTCGTTCGAGACGCTTCGGCAGGAGGGGGGCATCGCGGGCTTCCCCAGGCGCGAGGAGAGCCCGCACGACGCGTTCAACACCGGCCATTCCTCGACGTCCATCTCGGCGGCCCTCGGCATCGTCTGCGGGCGCGACTTCCTCGCCCGCGAGGGCCGCGTGATCGCCGTGATCGGCGACGGGGCGCTCACCGCCGGCCTTGCCCTCGAGGGACTCAACCAGGCCGGCCATCTGAAGAAGAACCTCATCGTCGTCGTGAACGACAACAGGATGTCCATCTCCAAGAACGTGGGGGCGCTCTCGCAGTACCTCACGCGGCTGCGGTCCGCGCCGACCTACCACAGGCTCGAGGCCGAGGTCTGGGACATCCTCGGCAGGGTCCCGGGCGTGGGCTCGCGGGCCCGCGAGCTCGCGAGCCGGACCCTCGAGGGGATTCGCGGACTCCTCGTGCCGGGCGTCCTCTTCGAGGAGCTGGGATTCAAGTACTTCGGTCCGCTCGACGGGCACAACGTCGAGACCCTCGTCGAGTCGTTCGAGCGCCTCAGGCTCATGGCGGGCCCGCTCCTCGTCCACGTCATCACGGTCAAGGGGAAGGGCTACCAGCCCGCGGAGGACGACGCTCCCAGGTTTCACGGGGTCGGGTCGTTCGACAAGGCGACCGGAACGACGACGTCCATGCCGACGGCCATCTCCTACACCGAGGCGTTCGGACGCACGCTCGTGTCGCTCGCAGAGAAGGACGACAGGATCGTGGCCATCACGGCGGCGATGCCGGACGGGACGGGGCTCTCGCACTTCGCGAAGCGCTTCCCCGACCGCTTCTTCGACGTGGGCATCGCCGAGCAGCACGCCGTGACCTTCGCGGCGGGCCTCGCCGCGGCGGGCATGAAGCCCGTCGTGGCCGTCTACTCGACGTTCCTCCAGCGCGCCTACGACCAGATCGTCCACGACGTCTGCCTGCAGAGGCTGCCGGTGCGATTCCTCATCGACCGCGGCGGGCTCGTGGGGGACGACGGCCCGACGCATCACGGGGCGTTCGACCTCTCGTTCCTGCGCGCCGTGCCGAACCTCGTCGTCATGGCGCCGAAGGACGAGAACGAGCTCGCGGCGATGGTCCGGACGGCCGTCGAGCACGACGAGGGGCCGATCGCGGTGCGGTACCCTCGCGGCGCGGGCCTCGGCGTCCGCATGGACTTCGAGCCGGTCGCCGTGCCCCTGGGCAAGGCCGAGCGGCTGCGCGAGGGCGGCGACGTCTCGCTCATCGCCGTGGGGCCCATGGTGGGCGTCGCGTCCAGGGCGGCGGAGGACCTCGCGGCCGAGGGCGTGGGCGCATCGGTCGTGAACGCGCGGTTCGTCAAGCCGCTGGACGGCGATGTGATCGAGGAGGAGGCGCGGACGACCGGGCGGATCGTCACGATCGAGGAGAACGTGACGAGCGGAGGGTTCGGCGCGGCGGTCCTCGAGCTCCTGCAGTCGTCGGGGCTCCACGGTGTCCCGGTTCGCCTCATGGGGCTTCCGGACGAGTTCGTGACGCACGCGACGCGCGAGCGGTTGCTCGAGCGGTGCGGCCTCACGGCGCACGGCGTGGCGGCGGCGGCCCGCGGTCTCATCGCGGGCGGAGGCCGGGGAGGCGCGGAGCGATGAAGACGGTGGGGATCATCGGCAACCCCCGCAAGGGGGGTCTGGGCGCCGCCATGGACGCGGTCCTCGACTGGTGCGGCGCGCAGGGCCTCACGGCGCTCGTGCAGGAGGACCTCGTCGCGGCGCTTCGCGGCCGGGCCGCGGAGGGCGCGCCCGTGGACCGGGTGGCGGCCGAGTCCGACCTCGTGTTCGCGCTGGGGGGCGACGGGACGCTGCTCGCGGCGGTGCGGGCGATCGCGCGCACGGGCCGTGAGGTCCCGGTCTTCGGCGTGAACCTCGGCAGCCTCGGGTTCCTGACGCAGGTCGGCGCGGACGAGCTGCCGGCCGTGCTGGCGGACGCGCGGGCCGGGGCGCTCGTCGCCCGCCCCCGCATGATGCTCGCGGGCGCGGTGGAACGCACGGGCGGGTCGGCCGTGGCGCTCAACGACTTCGTCGTCCGCAACGGCGCCGCGTCCCGCATGCTCTCGTTCGAGGCCCGCGTGGACGGGGACCTCATCACGCGCTTCGCGGCGGACGGCATCATCCTCTCCACGCCCACGGGCTCGACGGCGTACGCGCTCTCGGCGGGCGGGCCCGTCGTGATGCCCGGAGTCGAGGCCATCGTCGTCACCCCGATCTGCCCGCACTCGCTCAGCATCCGCGCCTGCGTCCTGCCGCCGACCGCCTCCGTCGAGGTGCGCATGCTGTCGTCCGACGGCGAGGCGGTCGTGAGCGTGGACGGCGACCGCCTGTGCGGCATGGAGACGGGCGACGCGATCGTCGTGCGGAGGGCGGAGCGGAGCGCGCGTCTCATCGAGATCGGGCGACACTCCTACTACGAGATCCTCGGGCGGAAGCTGCGCTGGTCGGGGAGGGTGGTGGAGCGGTGAGCGGCGCGAAGAGCCCCGTGTATCTGCTGCGGGTCGGGGAGGCAGGCGGCGACGACATCGCCGCCCGGCTCGACCTCCTGCTCGAGTCGAGCGGGATGGCCGGCGTCGTCCGGGCGAACGACACCGTCGCCGTCAAGCTGCACTTCGGTGAGAGCAACGAGACCGGCCACGTCAGGCCGCGCTTCGTGCGGCGGATCGTCGCGTGGTTGCTCAAGCAGGGCGCGAGGCCCTTCCTCACCGACTGCAACACGCTCTATCGGGGGACCAGGAGCGACTCGGTGACGCACCTCCGGACGGCGGCCGAGCACGGGTTCACGTACGCCGCGGTCGGGGCGCCGGTCGTCGTCGCGGACGGCCTCCACGGCACCTCGGAGATCCGCCTGCCGGCCCGCGGCCGGCACGTCACCGAGGCGCCGTTCGGCGCCGACCTCGTGAAGGCGGACGCCATCCTGTCCGTTGCGCACTTCAAGGGACACGAGGTCTCCGGGTTCGGCGGGGCCATCAAGAACCTGGGGATGGGCGGGGCGTCGCGCGCCGGCAAGCTGGACCAGCACTCCACGACCAGACCGTTCGTGCGGCCAAGCTGCGTCGCTTGCGGGACGTGCGTCGCGTGGTGTCCGGCCGACGCCATCACGGTGGGGGAGAAGGCGACGATCGACCCCGAGAAGTGCATCGGCTGCGCCGAGTGCATCGTCGTCTGTCCCCAACGGGCGGTGAGCATCCACTGGAACGAATCCGCTGACGTGTTCCAGAGGAAGATGGTAGAATACCTCGCGGCGATCGCCGCCACGAAGCCGGGGCGGATCGGGTACGTCAACTTCATCACCGACGTGCACCCGCTCTGCGACTGCTACGGCGCGGCGAAGGCGCCCATCGTTCCGGACATCGGCGTGATCGCGTCGCTGGATCCGGTCGCCGCCGACCAGGCGTGCTACGACCTGGTGAACGAGGCGCCCGTGGCCAGGGGGAGCGACATCTCCCAGAACTACCGCCGTGGGGGGGACAAGTTCCGCGACCTCCACGCCGAGGTGGACCCGACCGAGCAGCTACGCCATGCCGAGGAGCTGGGGCTCGGCACGCGGAACTACCAGCTCATCGAGATCGCAGACAGCGCCCGTAGCTCAGTTGGATAGAGCACTGGACTCCGGTTCCAGGTGTCGGGGGTTCAAGTCCCTCCGGGCGCGCCAGGCGAGGGGGCCGGCGGCGAGGCCGCCGGCCCCGATCGGAAGTGCGAGCGTGCGGAACGCGGGAGGTGCTCACCATGGCAGGCCGTCTCACGCTTGTCGCGCTGCTTCTCCTTCTGTCCGCCAACGCCTCGGGTGACACCCTGTACAACCTTGCGCTGGACGACGGCGCTGCGCTGGAGACGGCGCTCGCCGCGCGGGCGGTCGTCCGGTTCGTCGGCACGACCCACGCGCTCGTGGCGGGCGACGCGCTGCTCGGTGAGAACCTCCGTCGCGGCAGGCTCACGTGCGAAGAGGTGGCCGGGATCGACGGACGGGCGCCGCTCTACATCTGCTACCCGGCGGGCGGGCCCGAGGTCCTGCGGCCGTACGGCACGGCGCTGTGGAGCGAGCCGCGCGGGGCCGTGCTCGTCGAGCCGTTCGGCGGGGCGGAGGACGGCCTGCGGGCCGCGTGCTTCATGATGTACCCGCTGCCCGAGGCCGTGAGGGCCGAGCGGTGGTTCGACGGCGAGCCGCCCGCGCACGTGCGGACCACGGCGGAGCGGGACGGCCGCGCGGTGCGCGGGCTCGTGGCCGACGTCATGAGCGGCATCTCGGCCGACTCGCTCATGGCGCACGTGGAGCGCCTCAGTCAGTACCCGGGCGGCGCGCCGCGCAGCCGGTACGTGCGGCGCGCGGAGTGCCTCACGGAGGCCAGGCCGTACGTCGAGGGGCAGCTTGAAGCGGTCCTCCCGGGCGGCGCGCCCGTGGACACGCAGCGGTTCGGCATTCTGGGATACACGTGCGAGCAGGGTCCTTCAGGGCCCATCGTGACCTACCCGGCCGACAACGTCATCGGGGTCCTTGAGGGGACGGGCCGGCTCGGCGGCTGCTACATCGTCTGCGCCCACTACGACGCCATCTCGTTTTCGGGGTCCCTGAGGGACGGCTACTACTGGTGGTGCGACAACCCCGCGCCTGGCGCCGACGACAACGCCACGGGCGTGGCGGTGGCCATCGAGGTAGCGCGCGCTCTCTCGGGGGTGACGCTGCCGTTCGACGTCCGCTTCGCCCTGTTCTCGGGGGAGGAGCTGGGGCTTCTCGGCAGCGGCCAGTACGCCGACGCCGTCGCTGCTGCGGGAGACACCATCTACGGCGTGCTCAACGTGGACATGGTGGCGTACAAGCGCTCCGCCGACCACCCCGACACGTGCCACATCGTCACCAACCCGGGGTCGAAGTGGCTCGCGGACTGGATCCTCGGCACCGTCGAGGAGCACCCTGGCGCGTTCGCCGGTTCGAGCGTCCTGCGCATCGACGAGGCGCTCGCCTACAGCGACCACGCGAGCTTCTGGAGGACCGGGTACGACGCCGTCGTCGCGATCGAGCACGCTCACCCGACGACGAGGAACCCCTCCTACCACTCCGTGCGCGACACCGTCGGGAACGTGTTCCCGTCGCAGCTCGCGGTCGTCGCGAAGGCGATCGCCGGGAGTCTCGCGCGGTTCGCCGATCCCGACGGGCAGATCAACCTCGCGGTCTTCCAGGAGGACGTGGCGGTCAACCGAACTGCGCTCGTGGCCGGGAACGCGGTGCCCGTGACCGTGGACGTGCACGCGTTCGGGCCGAGCGAGCCCGTGAGCGCGACGGTGCGGGTCTGGGACGGGGCGCCGGGGAGCGGCGCGCTCCTCTTCGAGACTGCGGTGTCGCGGGTCGTGGGGGGCGGGGAGGTGATCCGGAACACGTTCGTGTGGCAGCTGGACGAGAGCGACATCGGGGAGCACGTGCTGACCGTGGAAGTCGTCGCCCCGGGAACGGACGAGCTCACGCTGACGGACAACGAGGCGGCCGTGACGCTGTACGTGCGGGCCGCGACGCTCAGGCTTGCCAGCCACTACGCGTACCCGAATCCGTCGGGCGCGGCGGACGAGATCACCTTCCGGTACGAGCTCACGCGCGAGGCGTGGACGGTCGCCCTCACGCTGTTCGACCTGACGGGCCAGACGCTCGGGAGTTACACCAAGCGGCGCGACGTCTCGGCGTCGGACCAGGACAACGAGGGTGTGCTCCCCGGTTGGAACGCGGTGCCGTGGGAGCGGCTGAACAGGGGGGGACCGCCCCTGGCGAGCGGCGTGTACGTGTACCGGCTCCAGGCGTACGGCCAGGGGCAGGTCGATCCGTCCGACGTCGCGACGGGGAAGTTCGCCGTGCTGCGATAGCGGCGCGGCCTGAAGGGGGCCTCATGCCGCGCGTGCCGCCGGCGTCGACACAGGTCCGCGTCCTGAGGACGATCCTCGGCCTGGCGTACCTCGCATGCGCGGGCATGATCGTGTACGCGCTCGTTCGCTTCGTAGATCTCATACTCCCTCGGTACGGCAACCGCTTCAGCTACATGTTCCTGCTTCTCGGCGCCATGGCCTGCTGGATGGCGTTCCGCGGCCTGCGGCATCTCCTGGGGAGGGACGATGGGCGCGGCCGCAGGGCGTGAGGCTCCCGCGCGAGGCGCCGTCGCGTTCGACGTGGACGGCGTGCTGCTTCAGGGGCTCTTCCTGTCGTGTGCCGCGCGGCGCAGGGGCGTCGGTGTGTGGTTCAGGAGCCTGTGGCTCGGGCTTCTGCACAAGGCCGGCTTCCTGTCGGTGCGCGAGGTGGTCGAGCGCGCGTACGCGCTGCAGCGCGGGGCGCGCGTGAGCGACCTCCTCGCCCTTGCCGAGTCCGTGCGCCTGGTGCAAGGGGCGCGTGAGGTCTGCGCCGCGCTCAGGCGCATGGGCTACTCGGTGGTGTTCGTGAGCGTGGGTGTCCCTCAGGAGGTCGTGGAGCGCCTGGCCGTGCGCCTCGGCGCGGACGGCGGCGCCGGCGCGCTGCTCGAGACCGAGAACGGCGCGCTCACGGGGCGCCTCCTGGGCGTCCGCCACTCTGAGACGGGCAAGCGCGAGTCTCTCGAGCGCATGCTGGGCCAGGCCGGCATCGGATGGGCGGCCACGACGGTGGTCGTGGACGACCGCAGCAACTCCGAGATCGTGCGGGCGGCCTGGCGCAGCATCGGCGTGAACCCCGAACAGCCCATCCTCCGCGACGCGAGCTTCGTGCTGCACACGCACGACCTCCGCGAGATCCTCCAGTTCTTCCCCGAGGGAGCGGCCGAGGGCGTGACGCCCCAGGCGCTCGCCGTGAGGCACGAAGCCGTCAGGAAGGCGATCCACGCCGCGGCGGCGGTCGTCCCGACCATGGCCGTCTGGTCGAAGGGGTTCACCCTCTGGCTCGTGGGCGCGGTGACCGGCCTGTTCGCGCTCTCGGAGTGGCTGCGGCTCCGCGGGATCGCGGTGCCGGTGGTCTCGCGGGTCACGTGGGCGACGATGCGGCCGGCCGAGCCGCGGGCGATCGTGCAGGGCCCGATCCTGTACGGGCTCGGGATCTTCCTCACCCTCGCCGTGTTCCCGCGCGCAGGAGCCACGGTGGGCATCCTGATCCTCGCCGTCGGGGACAGCGTGGCGAGCCTGGCGGGGCGCGCATTCGGCAGCACGGCGCTCCCTCACAATCCCGGGAAGACCCTCATCGGGTCGCTTTCGCTCTTCGCAGTCGGCGTGATTATTGCTACATTCTTCGTCTCGGTTCCCTGGGCCCTGGTCATCGGGGCGACGGCCGCCGTCGTCGAGTCGCTCTCGGTCGGAGCGAGCGACAACCTGCTCCTTCCGTTGGTCACCGCGGGGGTGGTCACCGTCGCCAGGGCCGCCCACTGATCCCGCCGTCCGGGCATGACTCCGGCGCGGTTCGCAAGGAGGAGAGCTTGCTGACGTCGAAGCTGGTCGAGAAGAAGGCGAAGCTGGGTGTGATCGGACTGGGGTACGTGGGGCTCCCGCTGTGCGTCGAGTTCGCCCGCGCCGGCTACCGCGTCACCGGCATCGACAAGGACGCGCGAAAGGTCGAGAAGCTCAACGCCGGGGAGTCGTACATCCAGGACGTGCCGACCGAGTCGCTGCGCGAGATCATGAAGGCCGGGCTGTTCACGGCGACGACCGACTTCGGCGTCCTGCGCGAGCTGGACACCGTCGACATCTGCGTGCCGACGCCGCTCAGGAAGACCAAGGACCCCGACATCTCCTACGTGGCCGCGGCTGTGGAGGAGATCGAGAAGTACGTGCACCCCGGCATGCTGATCATCCTCGACAGTACGACGTATCCTGGGACGACGGACGAGCTCATCCTGACGCGCCTTGAGCGCACCGGACTTCATGTCGGCAGAGACTTCTACCTCGCGTTCTCGCCGGAGCGGGTCGACCCCGGCAACCCCGACTGGAACACGAAGAACATCCCGAAGGTCGTCGGAGGCGTGACGCCGGCGTGCACGGAGCACGCGGCGCTCCTCTACCGCCTCACGCTCGGGCCGGTCGTCCCGGTGTCCTCGACGCGCGTGGCGGAGATGGTCAAGCTCCTTGAGAACACCTTCCGGAGCGTGAACATCGGGCTCGTGAACGAGCTGGCGCTCATGTGCGACCGCATGGGCATCGACGTGTGGGAGGTCATCGACGCGGCGGCGACCAAGCCGTTCGGGTTCATGCGCTTCTACCCGGGCCCCGGGCTCGGCGGTCACTGCATCCCCATCGACCCGTTCTACCTCTCGTGGAAGGCGAAGGAGTCGGGGTTCGAGGCGCGCTTCATCGAGCTGGCCGGGCAGATCAACGGCAGCATGCCCTACTACGTCGCCTCGAAGGTGGCGGACTGCCTGAACGACATCGGCAAGCCCGTGCGGGGAGCGAACGTGCTCGTGCTCGGCGTGGCGTACAAGCAGGACATCGACGACATCCGCGAGTCGCCGGCGCTGGACGTGATGAAGCTGCTCATGGAGAAGGGCGGGCGCGTGTCGTACAGCGACCCTCACGTGCCGTCGCTCACCCTCAACGGGTCCGAGATGCGCAGCGTGCCCGCAACGCCGTCCGAGCTCTCGCGCCACGACTGCCTCGTGATCACGACCGCGCACAGCGCCTTCGACTACGGCGCGATCGTTGCGACCGGCGTCCCCGTCGTGGACGCGCGGAACGCTCTCAAGGACCATGCGGCGCCCCACGTGAGGAAGATCTAGGCGACGTCGTCGATCGAGGAGCTGTGCCATGGCCTGCATGCTCGTCACGGGAGGCGCCGGGTTCATCGGCTCCCACCTCGCGGAACGCCTGGCGGCGCTCGGGCACGACGTCCGTGTGCTGGACAACCTCTCGACCGGGAAGCGCGAGAACCTCGCGGGTCTCGGCGGGCGCGTGGCGCTCATCGAGGCGGACATCAGAGACCTCGGCGCGGTGCGCGAGGCGGTCCGCGGCGTGGACGTCGTCTTTCACCAGGCGGCGCTCGCCTCGGTCCCGAGGTCCGTGGACGATCCGGCGACAAGCGACGAGGTCAACGTGCGCGGCACGCTCAACGTCCTCATCGCGTCCCGCGACGCCGGCGTCGGCCGCCTCGTGTACGCGAGCTCGTCGTCCATCTACGGGAACTCGCCGGAGCTGCCGAAGCGTGAGGGCATGACGCCGGCGCCCGAGTCGCCCTACGCCGCGGGGAAGCTCGCCGGCGAGCACTACTGCCGGGTCTTCTCCCTGCTCTACGGGCTGCCGTGCGTCGCGCTGCGGTACTTCAATGTCTTCGGACCCAGGCAGGACCCCTCGTCGCAGTACGCCGCCGTCGTGCCGCTCTTCGCCAGCGCCCTGCTGGCTTCCGAGCAGCCCGTGATCTACGGCGACGGCGAGCAGTCGCGCGACTTCACCTACGTGGCGAACGTCGTGGACGCGAACCTGGCCGCCGCAGGAAGCAGGGACGCCGTGGGGCAGGCGCTCAACATCGCGTGCGGGAGCACGACGACGGTGAGCGACCTCTGCGAGCGGCTGCGTCTTCTCTGTGGGGCCGACGTCCGGCCGCGCTTCGCTCGGCCGAGGCCGGGCGACGTGAAGCACTCGTGGGCGGACGTGACGAGAGCGCGCTCGGTGCTCGGCTTCGCGCCCGCCGTGGACCTGGATGAGGGACTCGCCCGGACCGTCGAGTGGTTCCGGGCCGCCGGCGCCGGCCGCCGCGGCGCCTGACGAACCCCCACGGAGCGGCACCTCGTGAAGAGCGTCTGGATCATCGACGCGACCGATGCGGCGGCGGAGGAGCTCGTGAAGGCCCTTCCGCCGCTCATCTACGACGCGCGCGTGTGGACCGACCCAGGGGAGATGCTGGAGGCGCTGGCCGGCGGCGCGCCCTCGCTGCTCGTCGTCGAGCACGGGCTCGAGCGCATGCCGTGTCTCGAGGTCCTCAGGCGCGCGAAGGCGATCGAGCGCAGGCTGCCCGTGGTCGTCGTGGCGGAGCGGACGAGCAGCCAGGGCGCGATCGAGTCGATGCGGGAAGGCGCGTACGACTACCTTCCCCGGGAGACGCTTCCGGCCGGTCTCGAGGACGCGGCGAGGCGCGCGCTGTCGGGCGAGGGCGGGATCATCCGCACGATCGGCTCCCCCGGGCCGGCGGACGTCGCAGACCTCGGTGCCATCGTCGGGCGGACGCCCGAGATGGTCGAGATCCACAAGCTCATCGGACAGATCGCGGCGACCGACGCCTCGGTGCTCATCCACGGCGAGGCGGGCACGGGCAAGGAGCTCGTGGCCCGCGCCATTCACTACAACAGCGGCCGGCGGGAGCGGCCGTTCGTCGCCGTGAACTGCTCGGCCGTCGCGCCCGAGTCGCTCGAGGCGGAGCTCTTCGGGGACGGGGGAGCGGGACAGGCCGGCGCGTCGGGTCGGTTCGAGCTTGCCCACACGGGGACGGTCTTCCTCGACGACATCGACGAGGCCGGTCTCGAGGCGCAGGGGAGGATCCTGAGCGTTCTCGAGCACGGGTGGTTCGAGCGGCCGCGCGCGCGGGCGCGGATCAAGACCGACGTGAGGGTCATCGGAGCGACGGGTCGGAGTCTCGTGGGCCGGATGAAGGAAGGCCGGTTCCGTGTCGACCTCTTCTACCGGCTCAAGATCGTGTCCGTGTTCATTCCGCCTCTCCGCGAGCGGCTCGACGACATCCCCGTTCTGGCGGCGCACTTCGTCGAGCGCGCGCGCGTGTCCATGCAGCGGGACATCGAGGGGATCTCGCCGGGCGCTCTGGCGCTCCTCCGTCAGCACTCGTGGCCCGGGAACATCCGCGAGCTCGAGCAGGCCGTGCAGCGCGCGGTCGCGCTGTGCCGCACGGGCGTGCTGGGGCCTGAGGACTTCGCGTCGCTGACCGAGGACGCGGAGCGATGGCCTGCGCCGGAGGCGGCGGGGGCGACCGGTCTACGGGCCGCCGTCGGCGCCGAGTACCGCAGGCTCCGCGGCGAGGAGCGCGAGGAGATCGACGAAGCGGTGGTCGGCGAGGTGGAGCGCTCGCTCGCGGCGCTGGCCATGGAGGAGAGCGGCGGAAGCCAGGTGGGCGCCGCCGCGATCCTCGGCATCAGCAGGAACACGCTCAGGAAGCGGCTGAGCGACGGGGAAGGGGCGCCGCAAGCGCGCCCCGGCAGGAGGCGGCGGGCGCGATGAGACCCCCGGGACCGCAGGTGGGACTTGCCTGCGTTGCGGTGCTCCTCGTTCTCACGGGATGTTCGCACTACGGGTTCTCCCCGGCGGTCCGGGCGGGCGGCCCGAGGACCGTGGCGGTGCCGGTGCTCGCCAACGAGACGATCGAGTACGGGGCAGAGGAGGGGGTGACGAGCGCCATCATCGCGGCGCTGACCGAGAACAACGCGATGAGGGTCGTGCCCGAGTCGGAGGCCGAAGCCATCGTGCGGGGCAGCGTGACCCTGTACGAGAGGCCCGTGCTCTCGTACGACGCCGCCGGCAACCCCCGGGAGTACCGAGTCCGCGTGGCGGCGTCCCTGTCGTACGACGACCGCAGAAGCGGGACCACCATCTGGAGCGGCACCGTCGAGGGGTGGGGTGTGTACGCCCTGTCCGGAGAGGGCGGCGGGCTCACGACCGAGGAACAGGCAAGGGCGGCGGCGTTCGAGATGCTGTCCGAGGAGCTGCTCTCCAAGACGGTCCAGGGCTGGTAGCGTCGAGCGGGTGGCCGAAGAGATGACCTTCGCGGAGTTCCAGAGGACGATCGCAGGGGGAACGGTCCCGCCCGTCGTGCTTCTCCACGGCCCCGAGTCCTATCTGGCGGGGTTGGGCGTCGCGCTCCTCAAGAAGCGCCTCATCGCTCCCGGCAGCGAGGCGTTCGACTTCGTGAGCCTCACGGGCAGGGACGCGACGGCGGAGGCCATCGCCTCGCAGGCGGCGACGATGCCGATGCTCTCGGAGCGACGTCTCACGGTCGTCTACGAGTTCGACGCCCTGACCCCGACGCAGCGGACCGGGCTCCTGAAGTACCTCGAGCATCCCGTTGCGAGCTCGTGTGTTGCCCTGGTCAGTTCCGAGCTCCTCTCGCGTGGCACGCGCTTCGAGAGGGAGGTGCTCTCGCGCTCGGCGGTGGTCGAGTGCGGTCGCGTCGCCGGCAAGACGCTCGAGGCGCTGGTCGCGCGGATGGCGAAGGAGCGGGGGCGCGCGATCGACGTCGCGGCCGCGCTCGCGCTTGTCGAGGCGACGGAGGCGTCGCTGAGCAGGATCGCCAATGAGCTCGACAAGCTCGCGTGCTTCGTTCCCGACGGACGGCCGATCGGGCGGGAGGACGTCGACGAGGCCGTGGGTGTCCGGCTCTCCGACATGAGGGATCTGGCGTCGGCCGTCGCCCGGCGCGAGCTTGGCGAAGCGCTCGCGCTTGCGCACGGGCTCATGGACGGCGGCGTCGAGCCGGCGCACATCGTGTCCCAGCTGTGGAACAGCTGGGTGGCGCTGTGGACGGCCCGGGCCGGGGCGGGCCGCGGCTCCGGGCCCGGCGCCGCGCGAGCGGGGGCGCCGACCGAGGGACCGGGCGATGTCGCCGGACAGCGCACATCGCGCGATTACGCCAACGGCGTGGGCGCGTTCCGGCGGGCGGATGCGGACATCCGACGAGGCATCGCGGGCGCTCCCGTGGTGAGCTCGCTCGTGTACGAGCTGGTCCGGGGAGTGTAGGGTGCCGGGCGGAGGGGGAGGGCTCCCGGAGGGACCTGCGGCGGCGTGCGCGCCGCTCTTCGCGCCTCGACGGACGCAGCGGGAAGGCGGGTGAGAACAGGGCATGCGCGGGCGTCTTCGTCTTCGGTGGTGGGGGTGGGTGCTGGTCGGGCTCGTGGTCGCAGGCGGCGGCCTCGCGCTGAACTTCTGGAGCGCCCGTTCCGAGTTCTGCGGCAGCTGCCACACCGCCATGGGATCGCACTACGCGAGCTGGAGCGCCTCCAGCCACTCCTCGGTCAAGTGCCTGGACTGCCACAGCGATCCCGGGTGGGTCGGATACTACCACTCCAAGGCCGACGGCGTCCGAAACGCGCTGGAGTACTTCCTGGGGATTCACACACGGCGCCGCTCGGAACCTCCGGGGCGGGCCGCCTGCCAGAGGCCGGGATGCCACTCGGACGCCGACCTCACGGCCGTCGGCCTCGCAGGCGCGGAGACCCACGCGAGGCATCGGGGCTCGGTCGCGTGCGTGAGCTGCCACGGCGACGTGGGTCACAGGGATGTCGCCGAGCGCCGCGCGGTGGTCCCATGCTCCGAGTGCCATCCCTCGGCACAAACCCCTTGACGACCGGTTGATTCCGTGGTACACACGCGAGGAGGCTCCGCGCGCGGGCGCGAGGCCTGTGTTCTTGGTACGCGGCCGGGTGACCCTCCGGGCCCCCCGCTGACTGCATGGAGGAAGAACGATGCGCCCTCTGAGCGTGGTCGTTGTCTCGACGGTGCTGGTGCTGGCGGCGTCCGGCTCCGTCTCGGCGAACGGGTTTCTCGTCCCGTCCGTGGGGGCGAAGGCGAGCGGGCTGGCCGGGGCGTTCATAGGACTCGCGGATGACTACAGCGCGGCGTTCTGGAACCCGGCAGGCATCATGCAGATCAAGGGGACGGACGTCACGTTGCTCGCGCAGGATGCCGTGTCGCTGGGCTCACGGGAAGGCGTGATCGCGTTCGACGGGGCCGCAGGCTACAGCATCCCCGTGCGCGCGGAGGTCGCCGCCACCGCGGACGCGGGGCACCGGGTCCTCCCGGGCATCTTCCTGTACCCGAAGTTCTCCCTCGGCGCCCTCTTCGACAAGGTCGGGCTGGCGGCGTACACGTTCGCGGACTACGGCACACGCTGGGCGGGAGACGCCGTGTACGACGACATCGTCGCCGTGTACCCGACCCAGCCGAGCAGCCCCCTAGGCTACCGGCGAGTGATGGGAGAAGCGCCGAACACCGAGAGTCGCCTCACCTCGTATGCCATCTCGCCTCTCGTTGCCAAGGAGATCGTCCCCGGGCTTTCGTTCGGACTGGCCGGTCATGCCGTCTACACGAGCCTCGAGACCAAGCTCGGCACGTGGTATGAGGAGCGGTGGGTGGACACGTCGGGACCTCAGACCGTCAACAGGGGTGACCTCCATCCGATCCAGATGGAGGACAGCGCCACCGGGTGGGGGTACTGCGCGACGGCGGGCATCATGTTCAAGGCGACGGACGCGTTGAGCTTCGGCGCGGTCGTTCGCACGCCGATGACCGTCGCCATGGCGGGGGAGATCGAAGTGTCGTCGACGCATCCGGACCACGCGACCCCGAAGCAGGACCAGGAATACGACCTCGTGTTCCCCATGTGGGCAGGGCTCGGCATCGCGTACCGGGACGTCCTCGTGGACGGCCTGACCCTGACCGTCGACGGCGCGTGGACCCAGTGGTCCAAGTACAAGGGCATCGCGCGTGTGGTCGACGCCGAACTCCCGTCGGAGCTGCACCTCGACGGCGCCGACCCCGAGTGGAAGGACACGATCGAGGTCGGGGCGGGGCTCGACTATCGGTTGTCCCGCGCGCTCTCGATGCGCGCCGGCTACCGCAATGTGCCGAGCCCCGGCGATGCGGAGCACTACACCGCCGCGTTCCCTCAGATCGCGAAGAACGCCGTGGCCGCGGGCATGACCTACCGCAGCAGCGCGTGGCACGCCGACCTCTCGCTCGAGTACCAGATCGGGGAGAAGCTGATCGTGCCGGCGAACGTCAACTACGACAACAATGGCGAGCACGTCGGGGACCTCGTCGTGACGAGCCTGTCGCTCACGTACGCCTTCTAGCGGGGACACCAGACCGCGCCGCACTCGAGGCCGGCACCGTGTCCCGGTGCCGGCCTTCGCATATGCGTCGGTCGACCTGAAGCGAGAGAACTCATGGAGCGCTACCCCTTCGCAGAGCTCGAGCCGAAGTGGCAGGAACGCTGGGAGCAGGACCGTCTCTTCGAGTGCCCGACGGAGGCGGAAGGCGGCTTCTACTGCCTGGTGATGTACCCGTACCCGTCCGGTGACCTCCACGTCGGGCACGGGCGGAACTACATCATCGGTGACGCCCTGGTCCGTCACCTCATGATGCGCGGGGGGACGGTGCTCTCGCCGATGGGGTGGGATGCGTTCGGGCTCCCCGCAGAAAACGCCGCCATCGAGCGCGGCATCCATCCAGCGCTGTGGACGGACGCGAACATCGCCAAGATGAAGGTGCAGTTCCGCAGGTGGGGGATAGGGTACGACTGGTCTCGCGAGATCGCGTCGCACGACCCGCGCTTCTACCGGTGGACGCAGTGGATCTTCACGAAGCTCTTCGAGCGTGACCTCGCCTACAGGAAGTCGGCGCCAGTGAACTGGTGCCCCTCGTGCGCGACCGTGCTCGCCAACGAGCAGGTCGTCAGCGGGAAGTGCGAGCGCTGCGAGACGGCCGTCGGCGTGCGCGACCTGGAGCAGTGGTTCTTCCGGATCACGGCCTACGCCGATCGGCTGCTCGATGGGCTCGACAGGCTGGGCGGCTGGCCGGAGCGCGTGCGCGCGATGCAGCGTCATTGGATCGGGCGAAGCGAGGGAGTGGAAATCGACTTCCGGGTTCCGGAGACGGGTGAGCGGCTGCCGTGCTTCACGACGCGAGCCGACACGGTCTTCGGCGTGACCTACATGGTCATCGCTCCGGAGCATCCCATGCTTCAGACGCTGGCGGAGGGGACAGGCAGAGAGACCGAGGTCGCGGCGTTCGCAGAGCGCGCGAAGCGGCAGAGCACGCTGGAGCGCAGCTCCGCCGACGTCGAGAAGGAAGGGATGTGGACCGGGAAGCACGTCGTGAACCCCGCCACCGGCGAGCGGGTTCCCGTGTGGGTGGCCAACTACGTGCTGATGGAGTACGGGACGGGCGCGGTGATGGCGGTCCCGGCGCACGACCAGCGGGACTTCGAGTTCGCCAGGCGCTACGGGCTGCCCGTGCGCGTCGTCATCGATAGGCCGACCGGAGGCCTCACCCCGGACGCCATGGACGGGGCGTACGTGGAGGACGGGGTCCTGACCGGCTCGGGCGAGTTCAACGGGATGCCGAACCGCGAGGGCATGGAGCGGATCGCCGACTGGATGCAGGCGAACGGGACGGGGCGACGCGCCGTGAGCTACCGCCTTCGCGACTGGCTCATCTCGCGACAGCGCTACTGGGGCACGCCGATCCCGATCATCTACTGCGAACGGTGCGGACTCCAGGCGGTGCCGGAGCGCGATCTGCCTGTGGTGCTCCCGACCGACATCCGGCTCACCGGCAAGGGCGAGTCGCCCCTCTCGACGTCGCCGACCTTCATGGCGGCTGTGTGTCCGAGGTGCGGGGGGCAGGGGCGGCGAGAGACGGACACGATCGACACGTTCATGGACTCGAGCTGGTACCTCTTCCGGTACATCTCGCCTCGGGAGGAGCGCGCCCCGTTCGTGAGCGAGGACGTCAACCGGTGGCTTCCGGTGGACCAGTACATAGGAGGCGTGGAGCACGCGTGCGGGCACCTGATCTTCGTCAGGTTCATGACCAAGGCGCTGCACGACATGGGGCTTCTGGGCTTCGACGAGCCGATCGAGCGGCTTTTCACGCAGGGGATGATCTACAAGGACGGCTCGAAGATGTCCAAGTCGAAGGGCAACGTCGTGCCGCCCGACGAGCTCATCGCGGCCTACGGCGCCGACACCGAACGCCTCTACACGCTGTTCATCGGCCCGCCGGACCGGGACGCGGAGTGGTCCGATGCGTCGGTCGACGGGTGCCACAGGTTCCTCAACCGCGTGTGGTCGCTGGCCGAGGAGTGGCCGTTCGATCCGCGCGCGGACTACGGCGCCGCGCTGGCGGGACAGGAGCTGACCGCCGGCGTCGAGGCGCTGCACAGGAAGACCCACCAGACCCTCAGGAAGGTCACGCGCGACTTCGAGGGGTTCCGCTTCAACACGGCGGTCGCCGCCGTCATGGAGCTCGCGAACGCCGCCAGGTCCTTCGCGGAGGGGCTCGGAGGGCGCGCGCCGGCGCCCGTCGAGCGCGCCGTGATCGGCGAGGCCGTGCGCAGCCTCGTGGTGCTGCTCGCGCCGATGGTCCCGCACCTCGGCGAGGAGCTCTGGCAGCGCGCCGGCGGCGTGACGTCCATCTTCAGAGGGCCCTGGCCGGTGTGGAACGAGGCCGCGGCCACGGATGACACGGCGACCATCGCGGTCCAGGTCAACGGCAAGCTGCGCGGGCAGGTCGAGGCGATCCGCGGGTCCTCCCAGGACGACGTGCTCGAGCTGGCTCGCCGGAACGACAAGCTCAGCAAGTACCTCGATCAGCCGTCCCTCGCTCGGGTCATCTACGTGCAGGACCGCCTGCTCAATCTCGTCGTGAAGCAGTAGGGCCACCCGGGACGCGCTCCCGTTCGCCGATGCCGCCCGCGACGCGCGGGGGAGCGGCGCGGCAGCGGGGCGCCGCTGTCGGGTGTCCGCTGCTGTCGCAGCGGGCTCGAGGCCTCCGTGCGATAGTTTACATAATGCGGATTATGCGACAGACAGGCAAGACCGAGAACCTGCGCGGCGGGACAGCCGGACCTCGGAGTGTTCGGGGTGCCCTGGTGCCCTACGGCTGTGGTCCAAGGAGGCCGGACGCTTCGGCGAGAGCGATGCGGGCATCGCCTGCCGACGGCGTGTCGGGATAGTCGCGGACGACGCGCTCGGCGGTGCCCTTCATGCTCTGCCAGTCCTGCAGGGCGCGGTAGCAGCGCACGGCGTTCATGAGGTTGAGGGCGGCCGTGGCGTGCTGGTCCCCTGCATCTGCGGCGATGGCGAGATAGGCGTCGGCGGCGGCCGCGAACTCGCGGCGGTGCTCGAGGATGGAGGCCTTGCCGGTGAGCGCGAGGTTGCGGAGATTGCCGGGGTTGCGGTATCGGTCGAGATAGGTCTGGAAGTGCTGGAGCGCGCCGTCGAAGTCCTTCTCGTGGAACCTGATCGTGCCGAGATAGCACGTGGCCGCCCCGGCGGCTCTGGTGCCGGGATACTGCTCGATGAGGCCCGTGAACTGGTCTGAGGCCTGGGCAAGAAGCCCCGAGCTGAGGGACTCCGTGGCGACGGAGAGAAGCGCGCTGGCCTGCCGCGCGGCGTTGCGCTGGCCGCGCACCACGAGGAACACCACCCCGACAGCCACGACGAGCACGACGGCGCCGATGAGGATCCGGTTGATGTGCTCCTCGATGAACTTCGTGCCCTTCGCCGTGGTGTCGACGAAGGCGTCGTGCTTGAGGGCCTTCTTCGTGACGCGCGTGCGCTTCCCCAACGTGTCCTCCCGGGTCGGTCCGTGTGCTCGCACCGGCCCCTCCCCCGGTTCGGGGGCCTTCGGGGCCGGTGCGATGCTGCTCCTTCTGGTGTCGGGAGCCTAGCACGCCCGCGCGGGGGTGTCAAGGCGGCCGGCTTCCCCAAACAGGAGGCCCCGCCTTTCGACGGGGCCCCTGCGTCTCCTCGATGCGCGTCCGGCGCAGATCCTCCGCCGGCGCCGCCTGGGCCTACCTATACAGGGCCTTGATGACGCCCCACGTGCTGCTCTCGACCGGCGACTGGCCCTGCGGGAAGATCACTTCGCAGTAGCTCGGGACCTCGACGGTGACGTTGTCGACGAAGAAGTCCGTGTGCTGAGGGTTGGCCGTCGGCGGCGTGCTGTAGAAGCGCACCTCGATGCGGAAGCAGCCCGTCGGGTCCGTGGCGTCGTTGTACGTCCAGGTCCACGACGTGGCCGGGGTCCCGGTGTTCCACGAGGCGGGGTTGCCGTTGGTGTAGGTCGACGGGTTCGTGGCCGGCGCCTCGTACACGGACGGGTCGGTGCAGGAGGTGTAGGCGCCCCAGATCCTCATGCCCGGGAACGTGGAGCTGCCCTCGAAGGGGTCGTACAGGCAGATGTTGGCGAAGATCGTGTCACCGATCTGGAGCCCCTTGATCCACGCCACGACGACGGACGGCGTCCCGGTGTGCGGGTCCTCGGCGACGTGCAGGTAGCAGTTGCCCTGGCAGGCGCCGGGGACGGTGAAGCCCGCGGAGCCACCGGGCGCCGAGCTGCCTGTGCCGTAGATGCCGCTCTGCGGGCCGCACACGTTCGCGATGCCGACGCAGTTGGCTCCGTAGGTGGCGAGGACGGTGCCGCCGTTCTCCCAGCTGTAGTTGTGCACCGTGGCGAACGCCGGAGTCACGCAGAGCAGAGCGGCCGCGATAACGAACAGGGTCCTCATAGATCCCTCCCTTGGTTCACGACTCCTCGTGACAGGACTTCTACGGACTGGCTGGGTCGCGCCCGGAGTGAGGCGCGGCCCGCTACCCGAGAATCGACTTCCCAATCACCTCCCTCCGGCAGAAATGCCCTTCCGGCCCCTCGGACCGGCACCGTGTCTCCAGAACACCCACAACCGACCGGCAGTCGGCGCGAACCGCCGCTGCCGACACAACATGGACTCACACGACAATCATCATAGCACAGGTCGGGTCAGGCCGTCAATGACGCAATGGCGGCGCCGACGGCGCTCCCAGCGGTCCGCGGGGCGACGCGAGGCAGGTCGATCGTCGAGGTGGTCTAGCAGGTCAGATGCAGGCAGGCCGCCGTCCGGCCGTCTCCCCGGAGGCGGTTGTAGGTCTCGACGGCCTCGGCCGTGGGCTTGACGATGACGCTGATGCCGCGGCCCTCGAGGAGCGCGGTCGTCTCCGGCGGGACCTCCATGAGACCCGACGCTCCCGTTCCGATGACGAGACAGGCCGGCCGCGCCGCCAGGACGTCCTCGACGTCCTCCGGCGCCAGCCGGTGTCCGTCCTTCCTCCACCAGCCGGCGATGACGCGTCCGGGCAGAACGACCACGTCGGCGGTGTAGATCTTCCCGTCGATCGTGACCCGTCCGAAGCTGTAGTGCTCGATCCTGGGCGCCAGAGAGCCCTCCCCCCTCACGGATCTCAGGAGTTCTCTCTCACGAAACGCGCGATGGCGCGGTCGTACGTCCGCTCAACGCGGTCCTCGAAGAAGCACGCCGGAAGCTCGCCGGCGTTCCGGTGATACATGATGCACTCGCAGCAGACGCCCTTGCGGCTGCACGGCTCGTATGAGCAGTTGCAGCCGGCCAGGTTCCGCTCGCGGTTCCCGCAACGCGCGGTCACTGCGGCGGCGCCGCTAGACGTCGCTTCTGTGACGGTCCCGGAGCTCCGCGGTCTTGCCCTTGTTCCATCCGCTCGTCTTCGAGAAGTACCCCGTCACGCGCGTGATGTGGTCCACGTCGCGGCCCTGCGTGCAGGCCGAGGTGATGGTCTCGATCGGGTTCTTCTCGATCGCCTCGAACGTGCAGTGCGTGGCCGTCCCGAGGTCGGCATTGCGGACCAGGAGCCCGCGGTCGTCGGCCTCGTACTCCCAGCCTTCGTGCTCGTCGATCCAGACCTTGAAGTCGTCCAGCTTCATCGCCGTCTCCCCCTCCGCTACTTGCCGTCGCCCACGATCGCTTCGTTGAGTCCCTTCACCAGAGCATCCGCATCGATTCCATGGGCCTGAGCTCCCTGCTCGAGCGACTCGAACGAGGCGATCGCGCAGCCCAGGCAGTGCAGCCCGTGCTTCATGAACACCGGGACGGTCTCCGGGTGCTTCTGGACGATCTCACCGATCGACATGCTCTTCGTCACCGTGTCGGGCATCGTGGTCCTTTCTGTTGAGTCCGTCGCGATCCCGGGCGGCTAGATGCTGCGCGGGGCCTCCGTCCCCCCCAGCACCAGAGACAAGCTAGCCGAGGAACTCCTGCTCCGCAAGCCGTTTCTCGAGTCTGCCGCGCAGCACCGCTTCGGCTCCCACGACCGCGAGCGCGAAGACGGCCAGCACGATGACCCCGGCCAGCGGCGTCTCCGTCATCGCCCGTCTCGCCGCCGCGATGACCGCCATGAGCGCGCCGAACACGACGATGAGCCCGAGCTGCGCCGTGCGACTGGCCCGCTCGACCGACTGCGAGAGCGGATGATGCGGCGCGCCGAACGAGAGCAGCGCGAACGCGAGCAGCGACGACAGGAGCACCAGCGCCCAGTAGGGCGCCAGCGCCCGGAGCGGCATCGCCGCCGCGAGCAGCAGGAACAGCAGCGCGAAGAACGGCAGGATGTACCCCAGCAGCACCAGCTTCCTCGCGCCGACGAGCAGCTCGGAGCGTCTCCTGAGCGGCGCCGCGTGGAACACCCAGCTCGCGCGCCAGTGCTCGGACATCCCCATGGCCGACGTGAAGAAGAAGCTGACGAACACGCAGTAGAGCCCGAGGATCGTGAGCACGTCCATGCGCTCGGCTCCGGAGGGCGGCGTGCGGAAGGACCCGCTCGCCAGGCCGTACACGTACGCGGCGAGCGGCAGCCCGAACGCCGGGTAGATCCGCGAGCGCAGTTTTCTGTCTCGTGTCATGTACGCCCGCATGAGCTCGTACCCGGCCCTCTCCGCGCTCGAGCGACAGAAGACGAGGCCGTACGCGGACAGCCAGGAGGTCGCGCGCGCGAGCCCTCCGCGGCCGGACTGCGCGGGCGGGGCCTCGAGCGCGAGCTCGCTGATCCTCCGCGAGTAGTCGTTCGAGACCGTCCGCGACGCGGCGGCGAACGCAAGCGCGGAGGACGCGAGCGCGAGGGCGAGCAGCGCGCCGTCCCCAGCCACTCCCCCGCCGGACAGGAGTCCCACGCCACCGGCGAACCACGCCGGCGGCGCCCAGTACATCCACGCGCCTCGCCGGACCGCTAGGAGCCCGACATCCCTTCCGACGAGCTGCGGCAGGAACACGTAACCGAGCGTGAGGACGAGCGTCGCCCCCATGTGCACGTACGTCATCGCCGCGGTGAGACGGCCGTAGCTCACGACCTTGAGGGCCGCGGAATACGCGACGACGATGAACGCCGCGGCCGCGGTGCACCCGAGAAGCGCCAGCGCGAGGTACGAGAAGCCGAACCGCGCGCCGCCGGGCAGCGCGAGGCTCCCCATCACCGCCGTCGGCCCTGCGAGCGCCGTCGCCGTCGCTCCGGTGTAGAAGAGGAGGTTCCCCATCTTGGCCCAGAAGTACGTCCTGGAGGAGACGGGTCTGAAGGAGATGACGTCGTAGTCCTCCGGGCTCACGACCACGATCCCGTGGTCCATGATGACGGAGAGTGCCGTCATGAAGAGCGCGGCGGACAGCGTGAAGAGGGCGATGACGAACGGGTCCCGCGCGGCGAGGACCGCGAGCGACAGGAAGGTGCCCATCAGGAGGTAGACGGCGAGCGCCAGGATCAGAGGCGGGACCCGGTGGCTGCCGTATCCGCCGCGCGACGTGCGGAGGTCGCACTTCACCGCGGCCACCACGAGCGCCCTCACCTGACGCCAGTCCACGGTCCCGGCCGGCGCAGCGTTCACGGCCGCCCCCCTCGCACGCTCTCCGAGAACGCCCTCACGATCTCCGCGAGGTCGCCCGCCGACGTGAGCCGGCTGAACACGTCCTCGAGGGACTCCCGACTCGTCAGGTGCTTGAGCTCCTCGACGTTGCCGTCCGCGATGACCTCCCCGTGGCTGAGGATGACCACCCGGTGGCACACCTTCTCGACGACCTCGAGGACGTGCGAGCAGTAGAAGACGGTCTTCCCCTGCGCCGCCAGCTCCCGGAGCAGCTCCTTGAGGACGAGCGCGGTGTTCGCGTCGAGGCCCGAAAGCGGCTCGTCGAGGAAGAGCACGCTGGGGTTGTGGATGAGCGCCGCGGAGATGAGCACGCGCTGCTTCATGCCCTTCGAGTACGAGCTCATCACGCGGTCCTGGACGTCGGCGATCCCGAAGAGCCTGAGGAATGACGAGATCTTCTCGGCGGCCTCGTGGGGCGGCACGTGGTAGAGCCTCCCGACGAGCGTGAGGTACTCCCGCGCCGTAAGGCTCTCGTACAGGGCCCCGGTCTCGGGGACCACGCCGATGCGGCGCTTCGCCTCGATGGGCTCGGCGGCGATGTCGAAGCCGTCGACGACGGCCGTTCCGCTCGTCGGGCGGATCATGCCGGTAGCCATCTTGACGGTCGTCGACTTCCCCGCCCCGTTCGGTCCCAGGTAGCCGCAGATCTGGCCCCGAGGGATGACGAGGTTCACGCCCTTCACGGCCCGCACGTCGCCGTAGGTCTTCGCGAGGTCCTTGAAGACGATCGCGCCGTCGCCGACGCTCATTCGCTCCTCCGTTCGCTCCCGTCCGCCTCGCGCGCTCGTTCGATGCGCTCGAGCGTCGCGGCGAGCGCGGCCCGGGCCTCCCGGTAGCCCGGATAGAGCCGCGTCGCTCGCTCGAAGGCCCGAGCGGCCTCCTCCAGGTCTCCTGTCTCGACGAGGGCGACGCCCAGGTTGTAGTGGGCCGAGATGTTGTCCGGGTCCTCCCCGACGGCCCTCCGGAACTCCGTTGCCGCGCCGACGTAGTCTCCCCGGTCGCCAAGGATGGCGCCGACCGTGTTGTGCATCTGCGCGAAGCCGAACTCGACCATCGGGACGTTCACGCCGACGGCCAGCGCGGCGAGGACCGCCCCCGCGCCCGCGAGCGAGCGCCACTTCGCCTCGCGGGCGAACGCCCACAGCTCGGTGAGCGCGTACCCGGCCGCGGCGAGCAGGACCGGCGCGACGGCGAGCCGGTATCTCGCCGTGATGAAGAAGAGCACGACCGAGACCATGAACGTCGCGCCATACGCGATGAGGAGCGGCGCGTGGGGCCTTCTGCGGCCGGCCGCGAGACACAGCCCGAGCAGGCCGAGCGGCGCCACGACGCCGAACGTGGACAGCGGAATGCGAAGCACCGGCGCGAACCCGCGCACGAAGTAGAAGTGGTAGTGGTTGGGGATCTCGTACGCGTTCCAGAAGAGCGCGGTCTTCCTCGCCATGAGCGCGAGCCACGAGCCCGGCTGCGACCTCATGTACGCGAACGCCTTGCGTGCCCAGTGGTCCGACACCTCCCCGGCCGAGAGCCGGCGTCCGGCCTCGCGCTCCGCCGCCCTCGTCGAGGACCCGAGCAGGTCGAGGCGCATCTCCGGCGGCACCTGGAACATCCCGGACGCCCCCGCGTGGTTGCCGATGTACAGGTTGATCCCGCCGTTCGACGACACGGGGATGAGGTCGCCCGACGTCCTGAGGTTGTGGACGGTGGCCGGGAGGATCATGAGGCCCGTGACGACGAAGAAGACGACCGCCGGGGCGGCGCGGCGGCCCCATGCCTCCTGCCGCTCCGCCCGGGGCGGTGCTTCCCGCTCGCCGGCCATCGCGCCGGCCATGATGAGGGCCGACCCGACGGGCGCGAAGAGCAGCAGGTTGGGCTTGCCGAGCGAGGCGAGGCCGAGCAGGGCCCCCGCCGCGGCTGCCGCGGCCGTCGTGAGCGCTGAGCGCCGCCGGGCGAGCAGGAGCAGCATCCCCGTCACGAATGCCAGCACCCACGCGATCTCGAGGACCTCGCTCTCGAAGAAGATGAAGGGGACGTAGAGCGCGGCGAGCCACGCCGCCGCGACCGCGGCGCGCCGCCCGAAGGCCGCCGCCGCGAGTCGCGCGATGAGGAGCACCGTGCCGATGCCGACCGCCGACTGCACCGCACGCACTGCCGTCAGGCTGCCTCCGCCGATGCGGAGGAGCGCGGCGAGCACGAACGGGTACAGCGGGCTTGAGTGGAAGTACGCGTGATCCGGCGCCGGCCTGCCGCCGAGGACGTCGAGCGCCTGTCTGTGATAGAGCGCCGGGTCTCCGGTGAGCGCCTGGTACAGCGGATGGGCGGCCGTCTCACGCAGGAAGACGATGCGAAGCACGGCTGCGACCGCGAGAGCGCAGGCCACGGCGAGCCAGTCGCGCCGCCCCATCGCCTCTGCGCCCGCGCCGCTCGGCGAGCTGCCCCCGGCGCCGCTCACGGCGTCTCCCGGTGACCGGGCTCCGACGGCGGCTCGCCCGAGATGACGCGGCCCGGAACGGCGATCGCGACCCAGGCGTCCATCGGGAACCCGTCAGCCCCGAGAGCCGGGTCGAAGCGCGCCGCGCTCACCGCCCTGACCGCGGCCTCCCGCAGCTCCTCGGACACCTCCGCCGGGGCGACGACCTCCGCCCCCCCGACGCTGCCGTCGGGCAGCACGAGCGCTTCGACGGTGACGGCCCCGGTGAACGCCGGCGCCGCGCGCTCGACCGCCGGCGGCCACTCGGCGAGACGCGGCAGCGTCTCCGGCGCCGAGCGGCTCGAGTCGGCGCGGGCTGCGGTCACGGGCCACGTGTACGGCTCGAGCTCGGGGTCGGCGGCAAGGTCGGGAAAGGGCGGGAGCACGTCGCGCCCCGCCACGCCTGCGTCGACAGCGAGCGCCTTCGCAAGCTCCGCCTCATGATCGCTCCACGGCAGGCCGCGCTCGCTCAGCATCTGCGCCAGGAGGAAGTACGCCCGCCCCGACTCCTTCGAGGTCGGCCCCAGGAGATCCGCCGCGCACCTGTAGAGGCGCTCCGCCTCGCGCGTCCTGCCGAGCTGCTGCAGGGACATCGCCAGTCCCAGCACGTGGTTCGGGTCGACGGGGCCCTGGAGCGCGGCGCTCTGAAGAGCGCCCGACGCGAGGTCTCGCGCCGTGCCGACCCCGATGAGAGCCTCGAACTGCTCGACCGCGCTGCCCGCGGCTCCGTTCCTGAACAGCGCCGTCGCAAGCGACGCGCGCGCCGTGCTCCACCCCGGGCGCAGCGCGACGGCCCGCTCGAGCTGCTCGGTTCCCGACCGCATCGCGCGCGCGCGGTAGTCCTGGACGCCGCGGACCACGAGCGCGGCCGCCGACGGGTCGGCGGCGCCCGCCAGCCCGGCAACGACGCCCCACAGAAGGGCCGCCGTCAGGGACCCCGCGAGCATGCGCAGGCGCCCACAGCCTCTCTCACAGCCCCGGGAAGGCCCCGAAAACCGCTTCTGCGGGCCGTTTGCTGCGGATGGCTGCCCGGGCCCGGACGCCCGAAAAGAGCCACCCCGACGGCGTATTCTGGAGGCCAAAGTCAATAGCATGGGCTTTACAACTCCGCCAGCGGGGTCTTCCCCGCCGCGCGTTCGAGGCGTGCCCTGACCACGGACTCGGCGTGCAGAAGCAGCGGCCAGCCGGCAGCCGCGAGGCTCTGGTTGACGGCCTGGCGCGAGACGTTCAGGTGGCGGGCGACGGCCTGCTGGGTCTCGCTCTCTCTGACGAGGGACACGACCTGACGCTGCCGCGCGGTCATCTCGTCGTGCGCGCTCAGGAGGAGATCGAGCAGCGCTCCGAGGACGGGGTCAGGGTCCGGCAGGAGCATGACGACGCGCGGCCCGCGCGGGTCCGACTCCGGCAGCCCGGCGAGCGCCCGTTCGAAGGCGTCGCTCTGCGCGACGAGCCTCATTTCGACGGCCTCCGCGGGGCGCTGGAGTCTGACGACGGCTCCGCAGAAGGTCGGGCGGTCGTCGCGGAGCGACGCGGCCAGCGACAGCATCGCGTCAACGAGCGCCGCCGCGCTCGTCATCTGGAGCGCGAGCGCCCCGTCGCTCGTCACGGTGGGCGCGCCGGAGAGCGCGCCGGGCCAGCGCAAGGCGAAGGCGCGCGCCGCGCCCTTCAGCTCCCGCGCCGCCTCGTCGTCGGCGCGCCGCCCGCCATCGGGCGCATGAAGCCGCGTCGCGAGCGAGATCGCGGCCGCCGTGAGCGTCGTCACGCGCTCCGCCTCGCGCTCACCCGGTGACCTTGAAGACCGCGTCGTGCTCGCGGACCTTCTGCGGGACCTTGATGCCGATGCTGTCGCCCCGGCCCGCCTCCTGGACGGCCGCGTGCTCGATCTGCATCGACTCGACCACCATCTCGACGTCGGTGGTGTGGCCCACGATCGAGATCCTGTCGCCCACCGCGAGCCGGTCGGAGAGCTCGATGGCCGCTACGCCCGGCCCTCCGAAGTAGTGGGACACCCTTCCGATCTGCTTCTTCTCCATGGCGCACCTCCTGTTTCCCGCTCAGCCCGCCGCGCGGCGGTGCTCGCGGGACGCGAACGTGCTGTGGTCGTGGGCTCCTTCGAGGTTCTCGGCTTCCACGCTGTACCAGTCGACGGACGGATCGGCCTCGAGCACCTGCGTCACGTTCCGCACGATGTCCTCGACGAAGAACGGACGGCTGACGGCGGACTCGAGGAGGGCGCGCTCGTCGGCGGCCTTGAGGAGGGCGCGCACCGGCGCGCTCGCGCACGACTCGACGAGGTCCACGAGGTCCTCGAAGCGGACGGCGCGGTCGGCCTCGACCGATACCGACACGTACCCCCGCTGCGCCAGTCCCGCGCGTCCCGCGGCGCCCACGGAGCACGGGCAGACCATCATGACCGGCACGCGGACGCCGACGGCGTAGCGGAAGGAGTCCGCAAGCGAGGCCTTCACGGTGGCTCGGCAGACAAGGGCGCTCGAGCTGCCCGTGGTGGGTGCTGTCTTCGTGACGGAGAAGGGGAAGTCCATCTCGATCCCGGCGCCGGGGGCGTCATGCCTGGACCGCAGGTTCGCGAGGAGCTCCCGCACGACGTCGCGGTCGAGCGGCTCGGCGCTTCCAGCGAGCGCCTCGAGGAAGCGGCTCATGTGAACCGCGCGGGCGCCGGCCGGGAGCGCGACGAACACGCTGACCGTCGCCGTCGCCTCGCGTGCCCGCCCGTCACGGTCGAGCACGCGGATCGGGATCGCAAGGCGCGCGAGGCCGACCTGGTCCAGGCCGATGCCCCTCGTCTCCTCCTGGTCCTGGATGTCCCGCATGCGGTCCCCCCTTGGGCCGGACCTGCCGAGCGGGGCCATTCTAGACCCGCCCGGCGGGTCCGTCAAGGAGCCCGCATTGCTCATCGAAGTGGGCGCGCCCGCGCGAGCCCCGCGCCGGAGCGGTCGTCGCCCCTCTCCTACGGGAGCGTGGACTGGAACTCCACGATGGCGTGCGCGGCGGCGCCGACGGAGACCGCGGCGACCGGAACGCCGCAGAGGCGCTCGATGCGCCTGACGTACTCGAGCGCCGCAGCCGGGAGGTCGCGCGTCGCGCGGGCGTCGCGCGTGCTGCGCTTCCATCCGGGCGCGTCCTCGAAGATGGGCCTGGCCCGCGCGACGTCGTCGGTCGAGCGCGGGAAGCGCTCGACCCGGCGCCCGTCGATCTCGTACGCGACGCAGACCGGAATGCGCTCGAAGGCGTCAAGCACGTCGAGCTTCGTGAGCACGATCCGCCCCATGCCGGAGAGCTCGGCCGAGTGCCGCACGGCCACCGCGTCGAACCACCCGCACCGCCGAGGCCTTCCGGTCGTCGCGCCTCGCTCCGCGCCCCGCTCCCGGATGAGCTCGGCGGCCGGGCCCTCGGCCTCCGTCGGGAACGGCCCCGCCCCCACGCGCGTCGTGTACGCCTTGGCCACGCCGACGACGTCGCCGGCCGCCGAGGGCGGCACGCCCGCCCCGGCCGCGACGCCGGCCGCCGTCGTGTGCGAGGACGTCACGAACGGGTACGTCCCGAACGCGACGTCGAGGAGCGAGCCCTGCGCGCCCTCGAACAGCACCTTCTTCCCCTCGGAGAGCGCGCTTCTCACGAGCGGCGGCGTGTCCGCAAGGTGCGGCGCGATGCGCGCCGCCGCCGCCTCGAGCCGAGCGAGCTCCGCGGCGACGTCCACCGGCGGCGCGCCGTGGAACTTCACCAGGAGCTCGTTGCGCCGCGCGGCGTTCTGCTCGAAGAGCTCGCGGAACCGGTCGAAGCGCGCGAGCTCGCCGGCCCGGATGCCCTCCCTCGTGCAGCGGTCCGCGTACGCCGGTCCAATGCCGCGGTGCGTCGTCCCGATGGCCCCCGCCCCGCGCGCCGCCTCCTCGGCGGCCTCGACCGCCTTGTGGTACGGCAGCACGAGGTGCGCCCCGACGTCCACGAGCAGGTTCCTTCCGACGGCGATGCCCTGGGCCGACACGGTGTCGATCTCGGCCACGAGGCCGAGGGGGTCGAGCACGACGCCCGGGCCGATCACGCACGTCGCCCGCGGCCGCGAGATGCCCGACGGGAGCAGATGGAACACGACGGTGCGGTCGCCGACCGCCACCGTGTGGCCCGCGTTGGCCCCGCCCTGGAACCTCACGACCATGTCGGCGCGCTCGGCGAGGTAGTTGGTGATCTTCCCCTTGCCCTCGTCGCCCCACTGGGCGCCGATGAGAACGAGCCCGCTCATCCCGCGCGCTCCTTCCCGGACCTCGCGCCGCCTCCCCCGAGCTCCGCGTCCTTCCGCTCGACCGCCCGCAGGAGGGAGTCCTTGAAGGCCCGCAGGCGCTCCCTCAGGTCAGGCCGGCCGACGGCGAGGATCTCCGCCGCGAGGATCCCGGCGTTCTTCGCGCCGGCCTTCCCGATGGCCATCGTCGCCACCGGGACGCCCGACGGCATCTGCACCGTCGAGCAGAGCGCGTCGAACCCGCGGAGGCTCCCTCCCTCCAGCGGGACGCCTATGACGGGGCGCGTGCTGACGCCGGCCACGACGCCGGCGAGGTGCGCGGCGAGGCCGGCGCCCACGACGAACACCTCGACGCCGTCGGCCTCGAGCGTCTCGACGAGCTCGACCGTCCGCCGGAGGGCGCGGTGCGCGGACGTGATGCGCGTGACGAACGGGATGCCGAACTCCGCGAGCGCCTGTTCCGCCTCGCGCATCACCGGAAGGTCCGAGTCGCTCCCCATGAGAACGGCGACCAGCGGCCGCCTGCTGCCCTCCATGCGTCCCTCCCGGTCCTAGTGTCGGAAGTGCCTCCGCCCGGTCATCACCATCGCGACGTTGCGTTCGTTGGCGGCCAGGATGGAGTCGTCGTCGCCCTTCGACCCGCCCGGCTGGATGATCGCCGTCACGCCCGCCTCGGCCGCGGCATCGACGGCGTCGCGCATCGGGAAGAACCCGTCGGACGCCATCACGCTTCCCTTCACCCTCTCCCCCGCCTTCCACACGGCGAGCACGCTCGAGTCCACCCTGCTCATCTGCCCCGAGCCGATGCCGACCGTCTCGGTGTCGCGGGCGATCACGATGGCGTTCGAGCGAACGTGCTTCACGACGCGCCAGGCGAAGATGAGCGAGTCGAGCTCCTGCTTCGTGGGCTTGCGCTCCGAGACGACGCGCAGATCTTCCTGGCTGAGGGTCTCCGTGTCGAGGTCCTGGACGAGGAGGCCGCCGCCGACGAGCGACCGCACCTGCCGCTCGGGTCTCGGCGCGTAGTGCGTGAGGTCCGGGAACGTCGCGCGCAGGATCCTCCGGTTCTGCTTCTTCGTCATGAGATCGAGCGCGCTCCGGTAGTAGTCGGGCGCGATGACGGCCTCGACGAAGTGCGTCTCGTGGATGAGCTCGGCCAGGCGCTGGTCCACGCTGCGGTTCACGGCGATGACGCATCCGAACGCGGACACCGGGTCGCACGCGAGCGCCCGCTCGTAGGCCTTCGACGGCGTCGGCGCCATCGCGACGCCGCACGGCGTGGCGTGCTTGAGGATGGCCGCTGCCGGGTCCTGGAACTCGCGCACGATGGCGAGCGCCGCGTCGAGGTCGAGGTAGTTGTTGTACGAGAGCTCCTTCCCCGACAGCTGCTCCGCGCCGACGACGCTCGGCGCCTGCGTCTGTCCGAGCGACGTGTAGAGCGCCGCGCGCTGGTGCGGGTTCTCGCCGTACCGGAGCTCCTGGACCTTCTCGTAGTCGAGGGCGAGACACGCGGGCAGGTCCACGGAGGACTCGGACTCCGTCGCAAGATACCGGTGGATCGCCCGGTCGTAGTCGCGCGTGACGGCGAACGCCTCGACGGCGAGCCTCCGCCTCGCGTGCTCGGGCACGTCGCCGTGCTCGGCGAGGAGCGCGGCGACCCACGGGTACTGCTCGGGCGAGCTCACGACGACCACGTTGGCGAAGTTCTTCGACGCGGCGCGCAGGAGCGCGACCCCGCCGATGTCGATCTGCTCGAGGGCCTCATCGAGCGCGGCCCCCGCGGCGGCGACCTTCTGGAACGGGTAGAGGTTCACGACGACCATGTCGATCCGCTCGATGCCTTGCGCCTCGAGCGTCGCCGCGTGGGACGGCTTCTCCGGCTGGCACAGGATCGCGCCGTGGATCCTGGGGTGCAGCGTCTTCACCCGGCCGTTCAGGATCTCGGGAGCGCCCGTGAGGTCCGACACCTCGCGGCAGGCGACCCCGCAGGTCGCGAGCGACCTCGACGTTCCGCCGGTGGAGACGATCTCGATGCCGAGCTCCGAGAGCCTGCCGGCGAACTCGACGATGCCGTCCTTGTTCGAGACGCTGACGAGGGCTCGCTTGACCTTCATGGCCTTCCTTTCTCCGGCGCGCGGCCGCCCAGCGAGTCCAGAATGCACTCGTGCGGGTAGCTTCCGTCGAAGCACGCGACGCAGTAGGACTCCCGCGGAGGCGGCGACGACGCGAGAAGCCCCTCGAACGACACGTAGCCCAGGGAGTCCACGCCGATGAAGCGCGCGATCTCCTCGATTTCCTTCGAGGCCGCGATCAGCTCGCCCTTCGTCGGCGTGTCGATGCCGTAGAAGCAGGGGAAGCGTATCGGCGGGGAGGCGACGCGCAGGTGCACCTCGCGCGCGCCGGCGTCCCGGATCATCCTCATGAGCTTCCGGCTGGTCGTGCCGCGCACGATGGAGTCGTCCACGACGACCACGCGGCGGCGGGCGAGCGTGTCGGCGACGGGGTTGTACTTGATCCTCACCCTGAGGTCGCGGAGCGACTGCTTCGGGTGGATGAACGTGCGACCGATGTAGTGGTTCCTGATGAGCCCGATCTCGAGCGGGATCCCGCTCCCCTCGCTGAAGCCCATCGCCGCCGAGTTGCTCGAGTCCGGGACGGCGATCACGACGTCCGCGTCGGCCGGGTGCTCCTTCGCGAGCCGCCGCCCGAGCGCGCGCCTGACGCCGTCGACCGAGACGCCGCGAACCACCGAGTCGGGCCGCAGGAAGTAGATGTACTCGAAGACGCAGAAGCTCTCGGGGCTTCGTTCCGCGGCGAGCGGGAACGCGCGCGGGCCGCTCGCCGGATCGAACACGACGATCTCGCCCGGCGCGATCTCGCGCTCGAGCTTCGCGCCCACGATGTCGAGCGCGCAGCTCTCGGACGCGACCGCCCAGCCGCCGCTCCCGAGCGCGCCGAAACAGAGCGGCCGATAGCCGCGCGGGTCGCGCACCGCCACGAGCGTCCCGTCGATCATGAGGAGCACGGAGTAGGCCCCCTGCACCCCCGCGAGCGCGTCGGAGAGGACCGACGGCAGCTCGCCCAGCGAGCGGCCGGGCTTCTTCGAGTAGGCCCGCGCGATGAGATGGAGGATCGTCTCCGTGTCGGTCGTCGTCCGGAAGACGGCCCCGCCCGCCTCGAGCGTCGAGCGCAGCCGGTCGGCGTCCACGAGATTGCCGTTGTGCGCGGCCGCCAGCGACCCGCCGCGGAACCGCACGAGGATGGGCTGCGCGTTCATGAGTCGGCTCTGCCCGGTCGTGGAGTAGCGCACGTGGCCGATCGCCACGTGGCCCGGGAGGAGGTCCAGCACCGTCTCGTCGAACACGCTGTTGACGAGCCCCATCGCGCGGTGCTGGAACGCCGTGTCGCCGTCCCACGTGACGATGCCCGCGCTCTCCTGCCCGCGGTGCTGGAGCGCGTAGAGCCCGAGGTACGAGAGCCGCGCCGCGTCGCAGTTGCCGGAGACACCGAAGATCCCGCACTCCTCGTGGAACACGGGTGTCACCTCACTGGGTTACCCGGTCCAGAACCTCGCCGTAGGCCTCCATGAACCCGCCGAGGTCCTGCCGGAACCTGTCCTTGTCCATGATCCTCCCCGTCGCCGCGTCGCGGAGCCGGCAGGTGTCCGGGGACACCTCGTCGCCCAGCACGAGCTCGCCGCCCTTCAGGCCGAACTCGAGCTTGAAGTCCACGAGGTCCACGCCGCGCCCCGCGAGGAAGCGCCTGAGCACGTCGTTGACCTGAAGCGCCCGCTTCCGCATCTCCCGCGGCATCCCCTCCGGCGCGAGCCCGAACGCGCGGATGTGGTCGTCCGTGATGAGCGGGTCGTGCAGCGCGTCGTTCTTGAGGAAGAACTCGACGAGCGGCGGGTCGAACCGCATGCCCTCGGTCGCCCCGAGCTTCTTCACGATGGAGCCCGCCGCCGCGTTCCTGACGACGACCTCGACGGGGAGCATCTTGAGGCGCTCGACGAGCATCTCGCGCTCGGAGAGCTTCCGCACGAAGTGCGTGCGGATCCCCTCGTCGCGGAGCATCTCGAACAGGCGCGACGAGATGGCGTTGTTGAACCGCCCCTTGCCCTCGACCACCGCGTGCTTCGTTCCGTCGAACGCGGTCGCGTCGTCCTTGAACTCCTGGACCATGTGCTCCGGCGAGTCCGTCGTCCACAGGATCTTCGCCTTGCCCTCGTAGAGCCTCTCCAGCTTCTTCACGATCTCGCGCTCCTTTCTCCGTTCCGGGTTGCCGTTCGCCCGCTCCTCGCCTTCCCCGCGCCCTTCTTCCGTGCCGCCGCCTTCCGTCCCCGCGCCGGCCCGACGATCCCCAGCCGTTCGAGGACCGTCCGCGCGTGCGCGAGGTGCCTGCCGAGGTCGAACGCGTCGTCGAGCGTCTTCCCCAGCGCCCGCACGACCTCGGCGTCCTCCGCGAGCACGTCCCTGAGCGCGGCGCCCTCCCTCCTTGCCCGCATGGACGCCGCCTGCACGCGCTCGTACGCCTTCTCCCTCGTCATGCCCGCGTCGATGAGCGCCGTGAGCACCGTGCCCGAGAAGACGAGCCCGCGGGACGAGCCCAGGTTCTCGAGCATCCGGTCGGGCCGCACCTCGAGCGAGTCCACGATGCCGCGGAACTTCACGACCATGTAGTGCGCCGCGATCGAGCTGTCGGGCAGGATCACGCGCTCCACCGACGAGTGCGAGATGTCCCGCTCGTGCCACAGCTCGACGTTCTCGAGCCCGGCGATCGCGTTGGCGCGCAGGAGCCGCGCGAGCCCGCAGAGCTGCTCGCACTTCACCGGGTTCCTCTTGTGCGGCATCGCCGACGAGCCCTTCTGCTTCCGCGCGAACCCCTCCATGATCTCGGACGCCTCAGTGCGCGCGAGGAGCCTGATCTCGAGCGCCTGGCGCGCGATGACGCTGCCGAGGAGCGCGAGCGCGAAGAGGTAGCGCGCGTGGCGGTCCCGCGGGACGATCTGGCTCGAGACGCCCGCCGGCCGAAGGCCGAGCGCGCGGCAGACGCGCTCCTCGACGCGCGGGTCCACATTCGCGTAGGTCCCCACCGCGCCCGAGAGCTTGCCGACCGACGCCTCGCCCACGGCGAGGGCCAGGCTGTCGCCGGCGCGCGTGAGCTCGTCCCACCAGAGCGCGAACTTAAGCCCGAGCGACATCGGTTCGGCGTGCACGCCGTGCGTGCGGCCGACGATCGGCGTGTCCGCGTGCTCGGCTGCGAGCCTCGCCACGGACGCGGTGACCCCGTCGAGCGCCTCGAGGACGAGCACGCCGGAGCGCATGATCTGAGCGGCCGTGGCCGTGTCGAGGACGTCGGACGACGTCATCCCGAGATGGAGGTACTTCGAGTCCGGCCCGATCTCCTCCGAGAGCGCGGAGATGAACGCGATCACGTCGTGGTGCGTCTCCTGCTCGATCTCGCGCATGCGCTCGATGCTCACCGAGGCCTTCTTCCCGATGGTCGCCGCCGCCCTGCGCGGGATGCGGCCGATGTCGGCCATCGCGCGCGCGGCCTCGACCTCGATCTTCACCCACAGCGCGAGCTTCACGCGCTCGTCCCAGACGGCCGTCATCTCGGGCGTCGAGTACCTGTCGATCACGCGCTCCTCCTCCCCCCTACTCCCACTCGATCGTCGAGGGCGGCTTCGAGCTCACGTCGTAGCACACCCGGTTCACGCCGCGGACCTCGTTGATGATGCGGGCCGAGATCCGCTCGAGCACGTCGTGCGGCATCGGGTACCAGTGCGCCGTCATGCCGTCGAGGGAGTCCACCGCGCGCACGGCCACGACGTCCTCGTACGTGCGCTCGTCGCCCATGACGCCGACGCTCTGCACGGGCAGGAGCACCACGAAGGCCTGCCAGATGCTGTCGTAGAGGCCGGCGCGGCGGATCTCCTCGAGCGCGATCGCGTCGGCCTCCTGAAGGGTCGCCACGCGCCCGGCCGTGACGTCGCCGAGGATGCGGACCGCGAGCCCGGGCCCGGGGAACGGGTGCCGCCGCAGGATGTCCGCGTCGATCCCCAGCTCGCGGCCGACGCTTCGCACCTCGTCCTTGAAGAGCGTCTTCAGGGGCTCGATGAGCTCGAGGTCCATCCGCTCCGGGAGCCCGCCCACGTTGTGGTGGCTCTTGATCGTCGCCGACGGCCCCTTGACCGACACGCTCTCGATGACGTCCGGGTAGAGCGTGCCCTGCGCGAGGAACCGGACGCCGCCCAGGCTCCTCGCCTCCTCCTCGAACACGCGGATGAACTCGGTGCCGATGATCTTCCGCTTCGCCTCGGGATCGACGACGCCGGCGAGCTTCGAGAGGAAGCGGTCGCGCGCGTCCACGGTCCTGATGCGCAGCCCGAGCCCGTCCCGGAGCCGCGCCACGACGTCCGTCTCCTCGTTCTTCCTGAGGAGCCCGTTGTCCACGAAGATGGGAACGAGCCGGTCGCCGATCGCCCGGTGCACGAGCACCGACATCACCGACGAGTCCACGCCGCCCGAGAGCGCGCAGACGACCTTCGAGTCGCCGACCGTCGCGCGGATCGCTCCGACCGCCTCCTCGACGAACGAGGCGGGCGTCCAGTCGCCCTCGATGCCGGCGATGCCGTGAACGAAGTTCCCGACGAGCCGCGCGCCCCCTTCCGTGTGGACGACCTCGGGGTGGAACTGGAGGCCGTAGAGGCGGCGCCCGTCGTCGCCGAACGACGCGATCTTGCCGTCCGCGCTCCTTCCGAGGACCTCGAATCCGGCCGGCGGCGCGACGACCTCGTCGCCGTGGCTCATCCACACCTGCGCTCGGGCCGGGAGGCCGTCGAAGAGCCGGTGGCGGCCCGCGACCTCGAACCCCTGGGGACCGTACTCCCGCGTCGTTCCGCGGATGACCCGCCCGCCGAGCGCCTCGGCCATCGCCTGCATCCCGTAGCAGATGCCGAGCACGGGGACGCCGAGCCGGAAGATCCCCGGGTCCGGCCTCGGCGCGCCCTCCGCGTAGATGCTCGACGGCCCGCCCGACAGCACGACGGCCCCGGCGTTGCGGGCGACCTCGGCGGCGGGCGTGTCGAACCGCACGACCTCGGAGTACACGCCGCACTCGCGCACGCGCCGCGCGATGAGGTGGGTGTACTGCGAGCCGAAGTCGAGGATGACGACGCGCGTCCTTCCCGAGGTCCCCGCGGCGCAGTCCCCGCGCGCGCTCTTCGCCGTGACCGTCGCCGCTCCCGACGCCATCGCGCTACCTCCACATCCCGACGTGCTGCGCCCGCTGCATGAGCTTGCCCTCCGACCGGATGGACGGGGCGATGATCAGGTCGGCCTGCTGCATCTCGAGGATGTTCTTCGCGCCGACGTTGCCCATGCACGTCCTGAGGGCCCCGAGGAGGTTCTGCGTGCCGTCGTCGGTGCGCGCCGGGCCGACGATGATCTCCTCGAGCGTCCCGCTCGTTCCCGTCTTCACCCGCGCGCCCCGCGGGAGGTTCGCGTGCGGGGTCGCCATGCCCCAGTGGTAGCCGCGCCCCGGGGCCTCCTTCGCGCGCGCGAGCGCCGAGCCGATCATGACGGCGTCGGCCCCCGAGGCGAACGCCTTGCACACGTCGCCGCCGGTGTCCATGCCGCCGTCCGTGATGACGGGGACGTACTTGCCCGCGCGCTTGAGGTAGAGGTCGCGCGCGGCCGCGCAGTCCACGGTCGCCGTGACCTGCGGGACGCCGATGCCCAGCACGCCTCTCGTCGTGCACGCCGCGCCCGGGCCCACGCCCACGAGCACCGCGTCGGCGCCGGCCTCCATCAGGTCCATCGCGACCTCGTAGGTGACGCAGTTGCCGACGATGACCGGGACCTTCATCGAGTCGATGAACGCCGGAAGGTCGAGGGTCTTGTACGCCGTCGAGATGTGGTCGATCGTCGCGACCGTGGACTGGACGACGAACACGTCCGCGCCCGCCTGCTCCGCAAGCCGGCCGAGCTGCGCGGCGCGGATCGGCGTGGACGACACCGCGGCGACGCCGCCGCCGCTCTTGATCTCGCGGATGCGCGTCGCGACGAGCTCCTCCTTGATCGGCGGCTGGTAGAGCTTCTGCACGAGGCGCGTGGCCTCGGCCGGGTCAGCGCTCGCGATCTCGCCGAGCACCGTCCCCGGGGCCTCGTACCTCGTCTGGACGCCCTCGAGGTTGAGCACGGCGAGCCCCCCGAGCCTCGACATGGCGACGGCCATCGCCGTGTCCACCACCCCGTCCATCGCCGCGGCGAGGATGGGCACGCCGAACCTGAGGTCGCGCAGCTGCCACGTCGTGTCGACCTCGTCCGGGTTGATGGTCACCCGCCCGGGGACGATGGCGACCTCATCGAAGCCGAAGGTCTGCCGTGCCTTCCTCCCGCGGCCAATGTACGAGCTCATCGCGTCCTCCTGTGGGGGTTCCGCCTTCCGCCGGGCGCGCCGCCCCGGCCGTCGCCTCCGAACGGAGTCATGCTCTCTCGGTCCCCGGCCTGCTCCCCGGCTTCACGACCGGCACGCCGTCCGCGCAGAGCGGGCAGCGCTCGGGCTCGTGGCTCTCCATGGGGCGCCTCGCGAGCGCGCGGGCCGGCGCGCCGAGGTCGCGGGGCTCCCGGCTCCTGTCCAGGATGAACCCGAACCCGGCAACGACCGCGCCCGCCGCGCGCACCACCTCGGCCACCTCGAGCACGGAGCCCCCGGTCGTCCTCACGTCCTCGATGATCAGCGCGCGCTCGCCCTCGCGGAGCGCGAACCCGCGCCTCAGCGTCATCCTCCCGTCCTCGCGCTCGGCGAACAGGCATCGCACGCCCAGCGCCCGCGCGACCTCGTGCCCGATGATGATGCCCCCGAGCGCGGGCGACACGACCGCGTCCACGTCATCGCCCACGAACAGCTCCGCGAGCATCGCGCCCAGCTCCTCGGCCGCCTCGGGCCGCTCGAGGACGCGGGCGCACTGGCAGTACTCGTCGCTGTGCCGGCCCGATGAGAGCCTGAAGTGCCCCTTGAGCAGCGCTCCCGACTCGGCGAGAAGCTCGAGCACCCTCTCCGTGGTCCCTGTCATCACGGCGTCACCCCCGCGCTCTGCATCTCCTCCACGATGGCACGGGCGGCCGCCGCGGGGTCGTCCGCGGCGAGGACCGGCCGGCCCACGACGATGTAGTCGGCTCCGCTCGCCACGGCCTCGGCGGGAGTGGCGACGCGGCGTTGGTCGTTCCTGCCCGCGCCCGCCGGGCGGATGCCCGGCGTGACGATGACGAAGCCGCTCCCCGTCACGTCGCGGACGGCGCGCGCCTCCTGCGCGGACGCGACGACGCCGTCGGCCCCCGCGTCCCGCGCGAGCCTCGCGAGCTGCGTCACCTGCTCGACGGTCGAGGGCATGCTCGTGAGCACGGTGACGGCCAGGAGGCGCGGGCGCGGCAGGCCGAGCCTCGAGGCTTCCTCCCGGCTCGCCTCCGCCGCCGCGCGCACCATGTCGGCACCGCCCGACGCGTGCACGTCGAAGAAGTCCACGCCGAGCCCCGCCGCGGCCGCGGCCGCCTCGGCGACCGTGTTGGGGATGTCGTGGTACTTGAGATCGAGGAAGATCCCGTGCCCCGCGGACTTGAGCGCGCGGACGAGGTCGGGTCCCTCGGCCGTGAAGAGCCTCGACCCGACCTTGAGGAACCCCGCGTGCGGGCCGACCCGCCGGGCGAACGAGAGCGCCTCACTCCTCGTCGGCACGTCGAGCGCCACGATGAGGCGGCTGCGTTCGCGGTCGTTCATGTGGACATCCTCCCGGCCATCCCCTTGTACTCGGCCACGCTGCGCACGCCATCGTGCGCCATGCGACGCCTGAGCCCCTCGGCGATCGTCGTCGCGGCGTCGGGGTCGAGGAACAGCGCGGTCCCCACCTGCACGGCGGACGCGCCTGCCATGAGATACTCGAGCGCGTCCTCGGCCGTCGCGACGCCGCCGGACCCCGCGAGCGGGATCGACACGCCCGCGGCGATCCTCCACACGAGCGCGAGGTTCACCGGCATGAGCGCCCGCCCCGAGAGGCCGCCGGTCGCGTTCCCGAGCGCGGGACGCCCGGTCTCGATGTCGATCCTCATGCCCGGCAGCGTGTTCGCCACGACGAGGGCGTCCGCGCCGGCGCGCTGGGCCGCCTCGGCGACGCTCAGGGCATCGGCCGTGTTCGGCGAGAGCTTGACGAGGAGCGGTTTGCCCGTGGCCGCCCTCGCCGCGGCCACGACGGCCGCCGTCGCGTCCGGGTCGTCCCAGACCGGGCGACGCGCGCGCTCCACGTTCGGGCACGAGATGTTGATCTCGACCGCGGCCGTCTCCGGCCGCTCCCCGACGCGCCGCGCGAGCCTCGCGAACGCCGCCGGGCTGTCCCCCGCGACGCTCACGACGACCGGCGCTCCGAGCGCGGCCGCCGCGGGCAGCTTCTCGTCGAGGAAGCGCTCGATCCCCACGTTCTCAAGCCCGATCGCGTTCAGGAGCCCGCCAGGCGTCTCGGCCAGGCGCGGGGGCCGGTTGCCATCCCTCGGCGCCTCCGTCACGGTCTTCGTCACGATCGCCCCGACGCTCGAGAAGTCGCAAAGCCCTGACAGCTCGCCGCCGTATCCCACGGTCCCCGAGGCCAGCATGATCGGGGTCCGCATCGCGATGCCGGCGAACGTCGTTCTGAGGTCAGGCACGCTCCTCCCCGTCGAACACGAGCTCCGCCGCGTCGAACACCGGCCCGTCGGCGCACGCGGCGCGATACCCGGTCCGCGTCCGCACGACGCACCCCCGGCACGCGCCGATCCCGCAGGCCATGACCTCCTCGACGAGCGCCTCGCACCGCGCGCCCGCCGCGAGTGCGATCCCCGCCGCCGAGCGGAGCATCGCCTGCGGCCCGCAGCAGTAGACGCGGGCCGGCGCGTCCGTCTCCTCGAGCGCGCGCCCGACGAGGTCGCACACCGTCCCCCGGAGCCCTCGCGAGCCGTCGTCCGTGGCGACCTCGACGCGCACCGCGCCGTCCGTCGTCGGCCCGGGAAGCACGCCGTCGAGGAGCGCCGTCGCCGTCGGCGCGCCGACCAGAACCACCTGGCGGCGGCCGTCCCTCGCGAGCGTCCGCGAGAGGTGCCGCAGGCCCGCGACGCCGATGCCGCCGGCGACGAGCACCGCCCTCTCGCCGGGCTCCGGCAGGCCGAACCCGTTCCCCGAAGGTCCGAGGACCGACACCTCCGCCCCCTCCGGCAGCGAGAGGAGCGCGGCGGTGCCCTCCCCCCTCTTTCGCACGAGGAGCTCGAAGCGCCCCCGGCCCGTGACCGCGGCCACCGAGAAGGGGCGCCTCAGCGTGAGGTCCGCCGGCGTCCGCACGTGCACGAACTGCCCCGGGCGCGCGTCGGGGAACGCCCCGCCCGCGTCAAACGCGCACAGGAAGTCCTCCGCGCGCACGCGCGTCGCTCTCTCGAGCCTCGCAGTCGCCTGGATCGTCATGCTCCGGTTCGCTGAAGACGACCTCGCCTCCGCGGAGCGTCATCGTGACGCGTCCGCAGAGCACGTGGCCGATGAACGGCGAGTTCCTGGACCTCGAGCGGAACCAGGGCTCGTCCACCTTCCATCTGCGCTCGGCGTCGAACACCGCGACATCGGCGGGCGCGCCGACCTCGAGCGTGCCGCCGGGGACCCCGAGGATGGCCGCCGGGTTCACGCTCAGGACCTCGACGGCGCGCGACAGCGAGATGATCCCCGGCGCGACGAGGTGCGTGACGACCACGGGAAGCGTCGTCTCGAGGCCGATGGCGCCGGGCGGCGCCGCGTCGAACTCGACCTGCTTCTCCTCGAGCGAGTGCGGCGCGTGATCGCTCGCGACCGCGTCGATCGTTCCGTCGGCCAGCCCCTCGCGCAGCGCCTCGACGTCGCGGGCCGACCGGAGCGGCGGGTTCACCTTGAAGCTCGTGTCGTAGGTCCTCACGTCGTCGTCCGTCAGGCTCAGGTAGTGCGGGCAGGTCTCGCACGTGACCGCGGCGCCGTCCGCCTTGGCCCTTCGCACGAGCTCGACGGAGCCCCCCGTGGAGACGTGGGCGATGTGGAGCCGCGCGCCCGTGGCGCGGGCGAGGATGACGTCGCGGGCGACCATCACCTCCTCGGCGGCCGCCGGCGACGGCTTGAGCCCCGCGATCGTCGAGGCGAGCCCCTCGTGCATCGCGCCGCCCCGCGCGAGGTCGGCATCCTCGCAGTGCGCGATGATCGGTCGCCCGACCATCGAGGCGTACTGGAGCGCCATCCGCATGACGTGCCCGCTCGCCACGGGCGATCCGTCGTCGCTGAAGGCCACGGCGCCGGCCGCCGCGAGCTCGGCCATCTCGGTCAGCACCTTCCCCTCGCGCCCCACCGTCACGGCCGCGATCGGGTGCACGGCCGCGGCGCACGGCCTCGTCCGCACGAACTCCACCCACGAGGCGGTGTCCATGGCCGGGCTCGTGTTCGGCATGGCCGCCATCGCCGTGACGCCGCCGTGGACGGCCGCGAGGCCTCCGCTCTCGATCGTCTCCTCGTCCTCGCGGCCCGGCTCGCGCAGGTGCACGTGCATGTCCACGAAGCCCGGGCAGACGACGAGGCCCGCGACGTCGAGGACGGTCGTGGACTCGTCCGCCGGCAGGTTCGGCGCCCGCTCGGCGACCTTGCCGTCCACGATGAGGAGGTCGAGCCTGTCGTCGGCGCGCGTCGCGGGATCGACCAGCCGCCCGCCTCTCAGGAGCGTCTTCTTCATAGTCCCACCTCCGCGAGGATCTCGGCGCCCTCGACGCGCTCGGCCGCCCTCGCCCTGGACAGAAGGTAGATGACCGCCATGCGGACGGCGACCCCGTTCGTCACCTGCTCGAGGATCACGGAGCGCTCGCCGTCGGCCACGTCGGGCGCGAGCTCCACGCCGCGGTTGATCGGCCCCGGGTGCATGATCACGACGTCCGGTCGCATGCGCTCGACGCGCTCGCGCGTGACGCCGAAGAGCGCGGCGTACTCCCTGAGGCTCGGGATGAAGCAGCCGTCGAGCCGCTCCTGCTGGATGCGGAGGATGTTGACGACGTCGGCGTCCCCGACCGCCGCGTCGAGGTCGGTCGTCACGGCGACGCCGACGCGCTCGATCTCGGCCGGGATGAACGTCGCCGGGCCGCAGAGCGTCACCTCGGCGCCCATCGCCGTGAGCCCCCACACGTTCGAGCGGGCGACGCGCGAGTGCAGCACGTCCCCGAGGATGGTGACCTTCTTCCCCTCGATGTCGCCCATCCGCTCCCTCATCGTGAAGAGGTCGAGGAGGGCCTGGGTGGGGTGCTCGTGGGCGCCGTCGCCCGCGTTGATGATGGAGGCGTCGAGGTGGTCGGCGAGGAAGTGCGGCGCCCCGGGGGCCGAGTGGCGGATGACCACCATGTCCACCATCATGGCCTCGATGTTCCGCGCCGTGTCGCGAAGCGTCTCGCCCTTCTTCGCGCTCGACGTCGCCGCCGTGAAGCTCAGCGTGTCCGCCGACAGCCGCTTCTCCGCGAGCTCGAAGGACATGCGCGTGCGCGTGCTCGGCTCGAAGAAGAGATTGACCACGGTCACGCCGCGCAGCGTCGGCACCTTCTTGACGGGGCGGTCGAGGACCTCCCGGAACTTCGCGGCCGTGTCGAGGATGGTGACGATCTCCTCGCGCGTCACCCCCTCGAGGCCCAGGAGGTGCTTGCTCGTCCAGCTCACGCTTACCCTCCCCGAGGCTGAGGGGCAAACGCAACGGCGGGCCTCGCGAGCGCTAGCTTGCGATGACCCGCCGTATCGCGTTTGGTGTGCTCACCCTTACTAGCCTCGCCGTGCTAGTTTAAAAGGCGTCCGTCCATGTGTGGGTGCAGCGGCAGTCTAGCCGGGCGTCCCTGTCCGCGCAAGGGTTTTCTTGCGGGGCCCGCGCGCCGGACCGCCGGTCGCCGCTCCTACATGTCTCCGCGCAGTGGGACGACGCAGATGAACCGCAGCGTGCCCGTCCCGGTGTTCACGAAGTTGTGCTGCTCGTCCGGCTCAACGAGCAGGGAGTCGCCCGGCCCGAACGGCGCGTCCCCGTGCTCCGTCTTGAGCGCCCCCTGCCCCTCGACGCCGTAGATCACGTGCTCCCAGCCGTGGGCGTGCCACGGGGTCTTCCCACCGGGGGCGATCTCGAAGAGCCGCATGCCCACCGTCGGCGACTTCTCGTCCGCTCCGATGAGCTTCGCCGCCTTGACGCCCTCCGCGCCCGGCATCGTCACCGGCGCGGGAACCCGCTCGGACTTCGGCGCTGACTTCATCCTGGTCCTCCTCCCTGTCGCTTGCTGCCGGGCTCGCGCCGCCCGGACCTTCACCGTGCCATCCCCAGTGCCCGCGCCGCGCCCAGCCAGAACGCGGCGATGCTCCCGTGCGCTGCGAGGTGTTTCACGACCAACAGCGCGACGACGGCGGCGAGGCCGACGAGGGTGTCGCGCTCGCTCCTCCACGCGATGCCGGCCGCCCACGCCGGGCCGGCCGCGCCGCGGTACCGCCGCGGCGACGGCACCCAGCGCCTCACGCCCCGCCGGTAGTCGTCGTACGCCTCGCCGAACGCCTGAGCGAGGACGCGCTCCTCCCAGGCGACGATGGCCGCGTACTGGAGGGCGAAGAGGAGCGGCATCGCCCACAGGAGCCACCCGACCTTCGAGAGCACGGCGACGCCGCCCGCGATGGCGAAGTTGCCCAGGTAGAGCGGGTTTCGCACGAAGCCGAAGGGGCCCGACGTGACGAGCCCCTTCACGTTGGAGCCTCTCGTCCTCGTGAGCTTCCCCGCCACCCCTACGGCCCACAGGCGCAGCGCCTCGCCCGCGACGAGCAGCGCGGCCGCCCCGGCGAGCCTCGCGGCCGTCAGGCCTCCCGGCGTCGGCCAGAGCAGCGCGGCCGCGAGGATGCCGATCGGCGTGACGCTCCGCGCCCGGAAGAACGCACCGCCGATCCGCTCCCATCGCGTCGTCGCGCCGCTCGGCGAGAGCGGCGCGGGCGTGCTGCGCGCGTTCAGGGCGTCCATGGAGCGCGAGTCTCGCAGAAGTCGCGGCGGCGGTCAAGGAGCGGGGACGGCGCCGCCGCGCGCGCGTGGTCCGCCGCATGCGGCCGGACCGGCTCTGGACGCGGCGCGCCCAATCTGGTAACATTGTCTGGAGAAGCCGGTTCACGTCCGGTCGGCGCGCCGCGGCCTGCCGGACGCTCCGTCTCGGTTCCGCGGATGGCAGGAGGAATCGCCGTGAGCAGCCGTCGAAGCCTGTGTCCCGTGGCCGTTCTGGCCTCTGTTCTGGCCGTCACCGTCCTTGTCCTCCCCCGCGTGGCGCACGGCGCCTCCGAGCCGGTCTCCCCCACTGCGGCGGACTTCCCCGTGGCGGCGCTCGAGTCCGTCGAGCAGCTGTCCATCGCCCCGCTCGATCGCGACGCCCTCGCCATCGAGGACGAGGAGCGCGACCGGCAGGGTCTGGCGCCGCGGTACGCGGTTCCCCACCCCGTCTCGATGACCCCGGCGACCCACGGGTCGTGGGAGGAGCTCGACGGAGGCGTGAGCCTCTGGCGCCTGCGCATCACCTCCCCCGGCGCCCTGTCGCTCAACCTGGGCTTCACGACCTACCGCATGCCCGAGGGCGGCAGGCTCATGGTCTACGCCGCGGACATGGGCGAGGTCCTCAGGCCGTTCACGGCGGCCGACAACGCGGAGCACGGCGAGCTGTGGACGCCGGTCGTCCTCTCGGACGACATCGTGATCGAGGCGACCGTGCCGACCAAGGCCGTCCCGGCCCTCGCCCTGACGCTCACGTCGGTCAACGTGGGATACCGGGGCTTCGGCGAGCTGCTGTCCCGCGCTCCGGGCTCGTGCAACATCGACGTGATCTGCCCGCAGGGCGATCGCTGGCGGGATGACATCCGCTCCGTGGGCGTCATCTCGACCGGCGGCTCGCTCTTCTGCACCGGCTTCATGGTGAACAACACCTCGTCGAACGGCGTGCCCTACTTCATGACGGCCAGGCACTGCGGGGTCACGTCCAGCAACGCCGCCTCGCTCGTCGTGTACTGGAACTACCAGAGCCCGGTGTGCGGGCAGCTGAGCGGGGGCTCGCTGTCGAGCTCCCAGACGGGCTCGTACTTCAGGGCCTCCTACTCCAACTCGGACTTCACCCTCGTGGAGCTCGACGAGGACCCGAACCCGTCGTGGGGCGTCACGTTCGCGGGCTGGGACAGGACGGGAGCGGTCGCGGCCACCGCCACGGCCATCCACCACCCCGACACCGGCGTGAAGTGCATCAGCTTCGAGAACGACCCGACGCAGATCACGAGCTACCTCGGGACCTCGTCGCCGGGTGACGGCTCGCACGTTCGCGTTGTGGACTGGGACGAGGGCACGACGGAGCCCGGGTCGTCGGGAAGCCCGCTGTTCGACCAGAACCACCGCGTCATCGGCCAGCTGCACGGCGGCTACGCGGCGTGCGGCAACAACTCCTCCGACTGGTACGGCAGCTTCTCGTTGTCCTGGACCGGCGGCGGCACGAGCTCGACCCGCCTGTCGAACTGGCTTGACCCCGCGAGCACGGGAGCGACCACGACGGACCTCTATGACCCGAACGCGGCGGGGCTCAAGGTGACGCCGTCCTCAGGCCTCGCCGCGGCAGGCGATGCCGGCGGCCCCTTCACCCCGTCCAGCGTGACGTACACGCTGGAGAACCAGTACGACACCCGCATCGACTACGCGGTGACGAAGACGCAGCCGTGGGTCACGCTCTCGAGCGCGTCGGGGCACCTCGAGGGCCACGCGACCGCGGACGTCACGGTGTCCATCAACGCGGCGGCCAACACGCTCGGGAACGGCACGTACACCGACCTCGTTCAGTTCATCAACACGACGGACCACGTGGGCGACACCTCGAGGGGCGTCACTCTGACCGTCGGGGCGCCGACGCTCGTGCACAGCTTCTCGATGGACTTGGACCCGGGCTGGACGACGCAGGGTCTCTGGGCCTACGGGAGGCCGACCGGCGGCGGCGGCCAGTACGGCGGGCCGGATCCGATGAGCGGCTACACCGGCACGAACGTGTACGGCTACAACCTGAGCGGCGACTACGAGAACAACCTGCCGGAACGCCACCTCACGTCCACCGCCATCGACTGCTCCGCTCTGTCGTCGGTGACGCTCAAGTTCCGCCGCTGGCTCGGCGTGGAGCAGAGCATCTACGATCACGCGTACGTGAGGGTCAGCAACGACGGCACGAACTTCACGACCGTGTGGCAGAACGGCGGGACCATCGCGGAGACCGCCTGGTCGCTGCAGGAGATCGACATCTCAGCCGTTGCCGACGGGCAGGAGACGGTCTATCTCAGGTGGACGATGGGGACGACCGACTCGAGCTGGCGGTACTGCGGCTGGAACATCGACGACGTTGAGATCTGGGGGATCGAGGAGAGCCAGAGCAGCGTGGCTGAAGGCCCCGCGGCCCCGCGCCTCCTCCTCACGCCCAACTACCCGAACCCGTTCAGCCCGCGGACGTCGGTGCGGTTCGCGCTGCCTTCGCGGGGTCACGTCGACCTCGCGATCTACGACGTGGCCGGGAGGCTCGTGCGGCAGCTCGTGGACGGTGAGCTGGGCGCCGGCGAGCATGCCGTGTCGTGGGACGGGCAGGACGCCTCCGGCGCCGACGCCGCGTCGGGCGTCTACTTCTGCCGCCTCCGCGCGGGCGACGTGACCGAGGTCGGCCGGATGGCGCTCGTGAGGTAGGAGCGGACGACGAGGACGGACATCGCGAAGAGGCCCCGGCGGGCGCCGCCTGCCGGGGCCTTCGCTTTCGGACGCGGCCGCGTGACCGCGTCTGCCGTGAGGCCGGGCGCCCGGCCCGCGGGACAAAGAAAGGGGCCCGCTCCCAGAGCGGGCCCCGGCATGTGGTACCCCCGGCAGGACTTGAACCTGCGGCACACGGTTTAGGAAACCGTTGCTCTATCCACCTGAGCTACGGGGGCCCGCAACGTCAGCAGACGCGCCGAGGTCGCACGCGTCGCGCAAGCCTATTCCGAGTCGTATTCTACCAGACGGAAGACGTCGTAGCCACTCAGCTTGTCGCGGCCCTTGAGGAACGCGAGATCGACGACGAAGGCCAGCGCGGCGACCTCTCCTCCGAGCGACTCGACGAGCTTCACCGCGGCGGCCGCCGTGCCTCCCGTGGCGAGGAGGTCGTCCACGATGAGGACGCGCTGCCCGGGCGCGACGGCGTCGCGGTGCATCTCGATGGCGTCGGTCCCGTACTCGAGGGCGTACTCGGCGCGCACGGTCTCCGCCGGGAGCTTCCCCGGCTTGCGGGCTGGAACGAACCCCACGCCGAGCCGGTACGCGACGGCGGCCCCGAAGATGAACCCGCGCGCCTCGATGCCCACGACGACGTCGATGCGCTCCTTCTCGTAGCGAGCGGCGATCGCATCGACGGCGGCCCTGAGGCCCCGCGGGTCCTTGGCGAGCGTCGTGATGTCCCGGAAGACGATCCCGGTCTTCGGGAAACCCGGGACGCTCCGGATGAGGCTCCTGAGATCGGTCCTCGTGTCTGCGCTCATGGTCCTCCCCCGCTCGCCCGACGCTCCGCGGTCACGGAAGGCGGTCCAGCGGATCGACCGACGCGCCCCTGACCCTGACCTCGAAGTGGAGGTGCGGGCCGGTCGCGCGACCGTCGCTTCCGACGTACCCGACCGTCTGTCCGCGCTGCACCCTCTCCTCGATGTCGACGACGGCCCGCGACAGGTGCGCGTAGAGCGTGATCGTGCGGCTGCCGTGGTCCACCATGACGACCGTGCCGTATCCGCTCATGCGGCTTGCGAACACCACCTCGCCGTCGGCCGCCGCCAACACCCGCTCGCCGTGCGCCGCCTCGATGTCGATGCCCTGGTGGAACGTCCTGCTCTTGTTGATGGGGTCGGTCCGCGTCCCGAACGGGCTTCTGACGGACGCTCTGTTCCGTCCGGCAAGCGGCCACGCGAACGCGAGGTCGCCCGCCTGCCTCGGTTCTTCCGTCGGCCTCCGCGGCGCCGCGACGACCGCGCGCGAAGCTCCCGGGATGAACAGCCGCTGCCCGACGAGGATGGTGTCGTCGCGCAGGCCGTTGGCCTCCTTGATCTCCGTCACCGAGACGCCGTAGGCCTTCGCGATGCGCCAGAGGGTCTCCCCGCCCGCCACCACGTGGTGCGCGCCGGGGCCGGCCGGAGGAGCCGTCGCGGCGCGCTGGCGCGGCGGGAGCGGCGTGCACGAGGTCGCCGCAAGACCGAGGGCGACGACCGCGAGCCCGAGAGCGAGCCTCGCGCGGAAGCGCCCGCTCGCGCGGGAGGCCGTCACGACCTGCGGCCCTCGGCGAGGGCGAACGCCGTCGCCACGGCGTCCTCGGCCGATGCCGCGCGCACGACGTCCGGCGCGGCCGCGGCGTCCGCCGGCGACACGACGGGGATGCCCATCGCCAGCGCGAGCGCGACCTCTGAGAGCGTCCCGTACCCGCCCTCGACCGCCACGACCGCGTCGGCTGCCCGCACGTTCACGGCGTTCCTCGCGTGTCCGAGGTCTGTCGCGATGGGGATGGCGATGTGCGGATTCGCCGCCGCGGCGTCCGGACCGGGGAGGATGCCCACGGTGAGCCCGCCGGCCTCGCTCGCGCCGCGCGCCGCGGCCTCCATGACGCCGCCGAGGCCACCACAAATGAGAACACCGCCCCGGCGAGCGACCTCCCTGCCAACGCGCTCGGCGATCGAAGCGGTCTTCTCGTCACAGCGGCCGGCACCGACCACCGTGATCCTCACAGGGCGAGGCGACATCCGTGCCTCCCTTGTGGGATGGTCGGGGCGAGAGGATTTGAACCTCCGACCTCATGGTCCCGAACCATGCGCGCTAACCGGCCTGCGCTACGCCCCGACGTGAACTGCGATGCTACACTAGAGCCGCCACAGATGCAAGACCCCTTGCGAGGCCAGGGTGACGATGACCCCCGCGATGACCACCCCCGCGACGACCGCCGGGACCGCGTACCTCGGCCGCACGCCGAGGAGGTGGGCGGCGAGCACCCCCGTCCAGGCGCCCGTCATCGGGAGCGGCACGGCCACGAAGAGCGCGAGGCCGATCGCCTCGTACCGCTCGATGAGGCCGCTCCGCCTGCGCGTCCGCGCGAAGACAGCCTCGATGACGCGCCGCGCGAAGGCCCAGCGCTCGAGGAACCTCGTCATCGGCCCGAGCGCGAAGAGGAGCGGGATGACCGGCGCGAGGTTCCCGGCCGCCGCGACGAGGAACGCCTCCCGCCACGGCATGCCGGAACCGACGCCGAGCGGGATCCCGCCGCGAAGCTCCGCGACGGGGAGCGCCGACAGCGCGAACACCTTCACCCTGAGGCGAGCCTCGGGCGACAGACCGTTCCACATCTCAGCGAGCGCCTCGAGCACCCCCGCGCCCTCCTATCTCGCCGCGCCCCAGCCCTCACGGCCGAGGAGCGGCACGAACACGCAGCCGCCCGCGTTGCGCTCCGAGAGCGAGCCGGCGCGGCGGCGGATCACCCTGAGCTCCTGGAAGCCCTGGCCGCCGACGGGGATCACGATGATCCCGGGGTCGGCGAGCTGCTCGAGCAGGCTCTGCGGCACCTCGGGCGCGCCCGCCGTCACGAGGATGCGGTCGTACGGCGCGAACTCCGAAAGCCCGATGGTCCCGTCGCCGATGTGGACGATGACGTTCGCGATGCCCAGGGACTCGATGGTCTCCTGGGCGCGCCGCGCGAGCGACGCGACGCGCTCGACGCTCACGACGCGGTCGACGAGTTCCGCGAGCACGGCCGTCTGGTACCCGGAGCCCGTCCCGACCTCCAGCACCTTCTCGCTGCCGTCGAGGGCGAGCTCCTGTGTCATGAGGGCGACCATGTACGGCTGCGAGATCGTCTGCCCCTCCCCGATCGGAAGCGCGTGGTCGCCGTAGGCCGAGTCCTCGAACCCGGGCCCCACGAAGAGGTGCCTGGGTACCGCGCGCATGGCCGCGAGCACCCGCTCGTCCGAGATGCCCCGGGCGGCGATCTGCTCCTCGACCATCCTGGCGCGAAGCGCGTCCCAGTCTCTCACGACTTCGCCTCGCCCCGGCCCGCCGCGGCGCGGGGCCCGAGCGCATCCGCCAGGGGCCAGTCCCGGAGCGCCGCGAGCGACCCGTGGTCGGTAAGGTCGAGATGGACGGGCGTCACGGACACGAGCCCACTTGCGACCGCCTCGAAGTCGGTCCCGGGCCCGCTCGGCGTCGCGGAGCTCTGTCCGCCGATCCAGTAGTACTCCCGTCCCCGCGGATCGGTCTTCTTCACGACCGAGTCCTCGTACACCTGCTTCCCGAGCCTCGTGAGGGCGACGCCCCCGATGCCCCCGGACGGCACGTTCGGGACGTTGACGTTGAGGAGCGTGCCCGGCGGGAGCCCCCGCTCGAGCACGAGGGACGCGACCCCCGCCGCGACCTCCGCCGCCGGTCCGTAGTCGAACGCGCCGTCGGGCGAGCGGGCCAGCGAGACGGCAACCGCCGGAATGCCGAGGATCGTGGCCTCCATCGCCGCGGCGACGGTTCCCGAGTACGTGACGTCGTGCCCCATGTTCGGACCGCGGTTGACGCCCGAGACCACGAGCGCCGGGCGCTCCGGCAGCAGGTTCTTGACCGCCAGAAGCACGCAGTCGGTCGGCGTGCCCTCGACGCTCACGACGTCGTCGGACAGCCGGTTGGCACGAAGCGGCACGTCGAGCGTGAGCGAGTGGCTCGACGCGCTCCGCTCGCGGTCCGGCGCGACGACGATCACTCGACCGAGCGGCAGGAGCGCGCGGTGCAGCGCGGCGATGCCGGGCGCGCGGACGCCGTCGTCGTTGCTGACGAGGATCACGGGCTTGTCCAGGAGGCCTCCTATCGCCAGAAGAGACTGAGCAGCACGAGCCTCACGAAGCGGAGCGTGTCCACGAACGGGTTGATGTGACTGACGCCGCCCGCGTAGATGGACTCGATCGGGATGGACGATATCCTCGCGCCCCGCCGAGCGGCGCGGATGAGGATCTCCGACTCCGTGTCGTACCGCGACGTCACGAGCGGAAGGTCCCTCACGACGTCGGTCCTCAGAATGCGGTATCCGCTCTGGCTGTCCGGGATGTCCTGGCCGGCCAGACGCGACACGATGCGGGAGGTCGTCCGGTTCGTCCAGATCCTGATGGCGGGCATCGCGCCGACGGCCCGCATGCGCGACCCGACCACGATGTCCGCGCCCTCCTTCTCGAGCGCCTCGACGAACGCCGGGAGCGCCGCCGGGTCGTGCTGGAGATCGCCGTCCATCGTGACGACCGCGTCGTACCCGCGCTCGGCGGCGCAGGCGAAGCCTGTCTTCAGGGCCGCGCCCTTCCCCCGGTTCACCTCGTGACGGACGACCGACGCCCCCGCCTCCCGGGCGACGGCGCCGGTGCGGTCGTCGGAGCCGTCGTCCACGACCAGGGCGTCCAGCGCGGGGGCGACCTCCCGGATCCGGCCGACGAGGCGCCCGATCGTCTCCTCGACGTTCTTGCAGGGGATGACGACCACGATCCTCACCGCGCGCTCCTCACCCGCGCCGCGCCCCTGCGCCCCCGCGCAGTGCGGGCGGCCTCGCCGCCCCAGATGGGCCGAAAGACGTACCACTGCTCGGGATGCTCCCGGATGCGCCGCTCCACCACCGTCAGACAGCGGTTCACGCAGTCGCGGACGTCGCCCGCCTCGTCGTCCGTCGTCCTCGGGACGATCGGATCGTCCACGAGGAGATCGTACCGGCCGTCCTCCGTCATGAGAAGGAAACACGGAACAAGCGTCGCTCCGAGCCGGCGCGCCAGCACGGCGTGTCCGTCGGGGACCAGCGTCGTCTTTCCCATGAACGTCGCGTGGATGCCCTGTCCGGTCACCGGTCGGTCGCCGACGATGGCGACCGCGCCGCCGCCCTTGAGCGCCCTGAAGCACCGGTGGAACGACGACACAGTGACGACCGCGCAGCCCTTCGACTCCCTCCGTCCGTTGAAGAACGCGGTGACTCGCGGGCTCGGGTGAGTGTCCGCGAGCACGGTGAGCGGCGTCACCGCGAGCGCCACGGCCGCCGCCCCGAGCTCCCAGTTGCCGAGGTGCGCGGTGAGGAAGACGAGCGGCCCCCCGGCCCCGGTCTGACGCAGCCTCGCGAGGCCCTCGATGCTGCGCTCGGTCAGCCACTCGCCCAGGTTGTCGCGCGTGAAGAACGGGAACCTGAGGAAGTCGGCGACGAAGACGGCGAAGTTGGCGTAGATGCGGAGGCGGAGCCCGCGCAGCTCGCGCTCCGACATCGTGTCGCCGAAGGCGGTCCGGAGGTTCTCGATGAGGTGCCTGCGCGTGCGTCTCTGGAGGGCGCACGACAGTCTGCCCACCGCGGCGGCGATCCTGCGCGCGGTGGGCAGAGAGAGCCTCAGGGCCAGGAACGCTCCCAACCTGTAGAGGTTGTAAGCAAACATCGCTCGCGTTGCCGCTCCGGCCCCGGCGGCCTTGATCTCGTGATGGTCGGGGCGACTGGATTCGAACCAGCGACCCCTAGCCCCCCATGCTAGTGCGCTAACCGGACTGCGCTACGCCCCGACACCGCAGAATCTACCACGCGTGCCGAGCCCTGACAAGGGCCAATGTGACGGCCGCTCGGGGGCGGCTCAGCGCGAGGGCGCCGCGTTCTCGGGTTTCGGGTCCCGCATCATGAGCTCGCCGATGGCCTCGCGCGGGTCCTTGCCGTCGAAGAGCACGGCGGCCATCTGCTCGGCGATGGGCATCTCGACCCCGTGTCGGCGCGAGAGGTCCACGGCGCTCGTGGTCGTCCGCACGCCCTCGGCGACCATGACCATGGAATCGAGGATCTCGCGGAGGGAGCGGCCTCCGGCGATCTGCTCGCCGACGTATCGGTTCCTGCTGTGCCTGGATATGCACGTCGTGATGAGATCGCCCATGCCCGACAGGCCCGCGAAGGTCGCGGGCTCCCCCCCCATCGCCACGCCGAGCCGCGTGATCTCGGCCAGGCCGCGCGTGAGCAGGGCGCCCTTCGTGTTGTCGCCGTACCCGAGCCCGTCGCAGATGCCGGCGGCGATGGCGATGACGTTCTTGAGCGACACGGCGAGCTCGACGCCGACGACGTCGGTGTTCGTGTAGACCCTGAGGCGAGGCGTCATGAGGAGATCGCGGGCGGCCACGGCGACCTCCTGTTCGCGCGCGGCGGACACGACGGCCGTGGGAAGCCCGCGGCTCACCTCCTCCGCGTGGCTCGGGCCGACCAGCGACGCGATGCGGCGCGCGTCCGGGCGGCCGAGCGTCTCCGAGAGCACCTCGGACATCCTGAGGAGCGTGCCGTTCTCGATGCCCTTCGCGACGTTCACCACGAGCGCGTCCGGGCGCAGGCGCTTCGCGGCGCGCTCCGCGACGGCCCGCATCGCGTGCGAGGGGACGGCGGCGACGACGGCGTCCGCGCCGGAGAGCGCGCTCCCGATGTCGCCCGTCACGGCGACGGCGGGCGGCACGGGAATGCCCGGGAGGAACCGCCTGTTCTCTTGGTCGCGCGGGATGGCCTGGACCTGCGCGGCGTCGTGCTCCCACAGGACGACCTGGTGTCCCTTCCCGTGCAGCACGAGACCGAGCGTCGTGCCCCAGCTGCCCGCGCCCAGGACCGCGACACGGCTCATCGGTCGCCTCCCTTCGGCCCGGCCGGCCGCGCGGCGCCGAACCGGTTCTCCGTGCCGGCGAGGAGGCGTCCGACGTTGGAGCGGTGCCTCGCCACGATGAGCGCCGCCACGACGGCCGCGGCGGCCACGAGCGCCGCGGGCTGCGCCGTGCCGGCCCGCCGCGCCTCGACCCAGACGCCCCACGGCAGCGCGAGCGCTCCCGCGATCGACCCGAGCGACACGTACCGTGTGGCGGCGACGAGCGCGCACCAGACCGCCGCCGCCGCGAGCGTCGCGAGCGGCGAGAGCGCAAGGAACACGCCGCACGCGGTGGCCACGCCCTTCCCTCCCCGGAAGCCGGCGAACACCGGCCACGCGTGGCCCGCGATCGCCGCGACGCCCGCCGCGAGCCGAACGCCCGTCGGTCCGAGCGGAGAGCCGCCGCCGAGAGCGGGCGCGATCGCGAGCACCGCGACGACCCCCTTCGCGATGTCCGCGATGAGTACCGGGACGGCGGCGCGGGGACCAAGAACGCGCCAGGCGTTGGTGAAGCCGGGGTTCCCGCTCCCGGCGGTGCGCAGGCTCGTCCCGCGGAGGCGCGCGGCGATGTCGCCCGCCGGGATCGACCCGACGAGGTACGAGAGCGCGGCGACGAGCAGCGTCGGCACCATGGCCCTAGCGTCTCTTCCTCACGTTGATGCGGATGGGCACGCCGGCGAAACCATACTCCCGCCTGAGCTGGTTTGCAAGGTAGCGGCGGTACGCGTGGTCGACGGCCTCCGGGTCGCTCACGAAGACCACGAACGTCGGGGGGCGCACGCCGACCTGAGAGGCGTAGAGGATGTGCGATCGGTGGCCGCCCCGCGGCGGACGGCGGTCTGCCGCGGCCATGATCGCGCGGTTCACGTCGTGCGTCGGGATGCGCTTCGACGCCTCGCGGTGCACCTCGCGCGCCAGGGAGAGGACCTTCCTCACCCGCTGGCCGGTGAGCGCCGAGATCTGCACGACCGGCGCGTGCCTCACGAAGGCGAGCTCGGTCTGCGCGTGGCGCTCGTACATGCCCGCCGTGGAGGAGTCCTTCTCGACGAGGTCCCACTTGTTGAACGCGACGATGAGACCCCTCCCCGCCTCTTCGACGAACCCCGCGATCCTCGCGTCCTGCGCGACGATGCCCTCGGTGGCGTCCGCGACCAGCACCGCGACGTCGGCGCGCTCGATGCTCTTGAGCGAGCGCATCGCGCTCCAGAGCTCCACGCCGCGGTCGATCTGCGACTTCCGCCGGAGCCCGGCCGTGTCGATCAGGACGAACCGCTCGCCCTCGAACGTGACGACGGTGTCGATCGCGTCGCGGGTCGTGCCCGGCGTGCCGTGGACGATCACGACGTCCTGTCCCACGAGCCTGTTGACCAGGGACGACTTGCCGACGTTCGGGCGGCCGACGACGGCCACGCGCACGCCTGTCTCCTCGGGGGCCGCGGCCGACGCCGGGATGATCGCGACGAGGCGGTCGAGCAGGTCGCCCACGCCGCGCCCGTGCAGGGCAGACACCGGCAGGGGCTCGCCGAGGCCCAGCGCGTAGAACTCCGGCGCGTCCGCCTCGTGCTCCCCCGCGTCCACCTTGTTGGCGGCGAGGAGGACGGGCTTCGGGGAGCGCCTGAGGAGCGCGGCGATGTCGGCGTCCACGACCGTGGGGCCGGTCGTCCGGTCCACGACGAGCACGACGGCGTCGGCCTCGCCGATGGCGGCCTCGGCCTGCGCGCGGACCATGGCGGCCATGGCCTCCTCTTCGCCGGGGAGCATGCCGCCCGTGTCCACGACGACGAACCGCCGGCCGCTCCAGTCGGTCTCGCGGTAGTTCCTGTCGCGCGTGACGCCCGGCTCGTCGTCCACGACGGCCACGCCGGAGCGCGTGATGCGGTTGAAGAGCATCGACTTCCCGACGTTCGGGCGGCCGACGATCGCGACGACGGGGAGGTTCGCCCGCTCACCGGTGTTCGCTTCCACGAGTCACTCCGTCCCGCCGCCGCGGGCGGCTTCGAGGAGGGCCGAGACCACGTCGTGGACGGCCGATACGTTCGTTCTCCCCGCGGCGATGTCGGCGATGGTCATGCCGTCGAGCGTGAGACCGTCCTCGTTGAAGGCCTCGCCGGGGACGAGGATCAGGTCGGCCGCCCCGGCCTCCGCGACGCCCCGGGCCAGGTCGCGTCCCGGCAGGAGCCCCGCCACGGTGACGCTCGGGCCGAAAAGCGAGTTCCCGACGGACACAACGCGCGCCGTCACGGGCGCCGCGGCGGCGAGCGCGGTCCTCACGGCCCTCTCGATGAACGGCGCGGCGATCGTGCCCGTGACGATCGCGAGATGGAGGGGCTTCGCCACGAGGCCGCGAAGCTCGGCGGCCCGCTCCGCGAGGTCCGCCTCGAACCTCCTGAGCAGCCCGACGCCGTTCTCGATCTGCGGGAACTCCTCGTAGCTCTCGAAGGACGGGAGCTCCCGCCCCGCCACGAGGTACAGCTCGTCGGCCGCGAACACGACCGCGCTTCCCCGCTCGGCCCGCAGCGCCGGCTGACGCCGCTCCACCGAGTCGGCGAGCGCGGCGGCGAGCGCGGGCGCGACCGGCCGTGCGTCGGGCAGCCCCGCGCGGTGGGCCGTCAGCCCGACGGGGACGACCGCGATCGAGCGCACGACCGACGGAAGCGCGAGCAGATCGTCGAGCGTCCGCTCGAACGCGGCGCCGTCGTTGACGCCCGGGCAGACGACGATCTGTGCGTGGACCTCGACGCGAGCGTCCCCGAGTCGCCGCAGCGACGCGAGGATCGACGGCGCCTTCGGGTTCCCCAGCATCCGGCGACGCACGGCGTCGTCGGTCGCGTGGACCGAGACGTAGAGCGGCGACAGGCGCTGCTCAGCGATGCGCGCGTAGTCCGCGGGCGAGAGATTCGTCAGCGTGATGTAGTTGCCGTAGGCGAACGAGAGCCTGTAGTCCTCGTCCTTGACGTACAGGCTTCTCCGGAGTCCGCGGGGCAGCTGATCGACGAAGCAGAAGATGCACCGGTTCCCGCACGTGCGGGTCTCGTCGGGCGCGAAATCAACGCCGAGGTCGGCCGGGCCCTCCGTCGGGAGCGCGACCTCCGTCACGGCGCCGTCTCGCGCGAGCGCGCACGCGACGGTCCCGCTCTCAGCGCAGCCGAGCGCGAACGCGAGATCGAGCGAATCGTGGACCGGACGCCCATCCACGGCGATCAGGTCGTCGTCCGCCAGGAACCCCGCCCGCGCGGCCGCTGTGCCTGGCCGCACGCCGAGCACCCGCACGAGGTCCTCCGGGGGGCCCCGGCGGCGCGCCGGCGAGGGCCGCGCCGCTCCGGGGCGTAACATGGAGCGGGCAACGGGATTCGAACCCGCGACTCTCAGCTTGGGAAGCTGATACTCTACCAGCTGAGTTATGCCCGCTCGGAATGCGCCAGTCTGCCTGCCCCATGCATACCTCAGGGCTCACCGCCTGTCAAGGCGTTTCCCGCCCGGGCGAGGCGCACGATCTCCGCGGCCGTTGCCTCCGCTCCGAGCTCGCCCGCGTCGAGCCACCGCGCCGTGGGCAGCGATCGGAACCACGTGAGCTGACGCTTCGCGTATCGTCTCGTGCTCGTCTTGATCCGCTCGACCGCCTCCGCGAGCGCGTCACCGCCGCGCTCGCCCAACTCGAGGAGCTCGCGGTATCCGACGGCGCTTGCCGCCGGCATGCCCGGGAGGAGTCTCCCCGCGGCGCGGAGCGACGCGACCTCCCGGGGAAACCCCGCCCGCATCATCGCGTCCACCCTGCGCCCGATGCGCTCGCGCAGCGGCAGGCGCGCCATGGTGAGGACGACGTAGAGCGGCTCGTACGCGGGAACCCTGCGGGGACCGGCGTGCCATTCCGAGAGCGTTCTCGCCGTGGTCCGGAAGAGCTCGAGGGCTCGCACGACCCGGCCCCCGTCGCGCCGGTGGATCCTCGCGGCGGCCCTGGGGTCCGCGCGTTCCAGCTCCTCGTGGAGCGCCTCGGGCCCCACGTCCGCCAGCCGTCGCTCGAGCTCGGCGCGGACCGACTCGTCGCGCGGCGGCGCCTCGAAGAGCCCCTCGAAGAGCGACGCCAGGTAGAATCCCGTCCCGCCGACCACGATGGGCGTGACGCCCTCGCGGAGCAGTCGCGAGATGGCCGCCTCCGCGTCCGCCGCGAAGCGCGCCGCGTCGTACCGCTCGCAGGGCTCCACGATGTCGATGAGGTGGTGGCGGACCTGCGCCTGCTCCTCGCGTGTCGGCTTCGCCGTGCCGATGTCCATCCCGCGGTACACCTGGCGCGAGTCCGCCGACACGATCTCGCCGCCGAGCGTGCGCGCCACCGCGATCGCGACGCCGGTCTTTCCCACCGCCGTCGGCCCGACGACGGTGAGCACCGCCCCGCGGCGCGACGCCTCGCGCGCCGGCCGCTCCGCGCACCGCGGCTCGACCTCGGGCTCCGCGACCGCCGTCGTCCCGGCGCTCATGTTCGCCCGAACCTCCTGTCGAACTCGGCGAGCGTGATCCGCATGAAGGTCGGTCTTCCGTGCGGACAGGCCTGCGGCAGCGCCGTCGCGAAGAGCTGGTCCACGAGCGCGCGCATCTCGTCCGGCTTCATCGGGTCGCCGGCCTTGATCGCCGCCTTGCAGGCCATCGTCCTCGCGATGCTCTCGACGATGTCCCTCACGGCGCTCGTGCCGCCCGGCAGGTCGGCGAGGATGTCGTGGAGGATGCGGTCGTGCGGCCACCGCGGGAACGCGCCCGGCGCGGCCTCGAGGAGCACGGTGCGCCCGCTCATCGGGCGCGTTGCGAACCCCAGCCGCTCGAGGAGCGGGCGGGCGCCTTCGTAGCTCTGCCACTCCCCCGGCGAGAGCTCGACGACGACCGGGAACAGAAGCTGCTGGCTCGGTCCGCTCTCGGCCGTGCCGGACAGCCTGCGAAGGGCCTCTTCGTAGATGACGCGCTCGTGCGCCGCGTGCTGGTCGATCACGAGCACGCCCTCGCGCGTCTGCACGAACACGTACTGCCCGTGGAGCTGCCAGAACTTCGCGTCCTGCGGGCCCTCGGCGGCCTCTCTGGGGAGCTCCTCCCCGGCGTCCGCGCGTCCCGTCCCGCCCGGCGGCGCCCCCCACGGCGCCATCGACTCGGCCGCCGCGAGCGGAAGCTCACCCGCCGTCGCGGCGCCTCCCGCCGGTTGCCCCGCCCGGACCTCGGCGCCGTCGCCCCACGGGCGGCCGGCCGCCGGCGCCGCCTGGACGCCGAGGAGCGCCTCGCGCACGGCGCGCTCCACGAGCGCGAAGACGGCGCGCGAGTCTCCGAACCTCACCTCGCGCTTCGTCGGGTGCACGTTGACGTCGAGGGCGTCCCCCGCGACGTCGATCAGGAGGAACACGACGGGGTGCCGGTCGCGCGGCAGGAGCTCGCCGTACGCCGACCGGATCGCGGCGGCGAGGAGCCTGCTCCTCACGGGGCGGCGGTTGACCGCCGTGAGCTGCTCGCTCGGGCGCGGCCGCGCGATCGAGGGCCGTCCGACGAGGCCGCGCACGGCGCAGAGGCCCTCCTCGGCGACGACCGGGACCAGCGCGCCCGCGACCGACGCGCCCACGAGGCCGGCGACGCGCTCGGAGAGGTCCTCGGACGGCAGGAGCTCGAGGGCCGCCCTTCCGTCCACCGCGACGTCGAAGCGCACCTCCGGGTACGTCACGGCGTACTCGCCCACGAGGTCCAGGACCCGCGCGGTCTCGCTGCGGTCGCTGCGCAGGAACTTGCGTCGCGCCGGCGTGTTGAAGAAGAGCGACGAGACCTCAACCGTCGTCCCGCGGGCGCGGGCGGCGGGGCGGACGTCGCGGACCGCGCCTGCGACCAGCGAGACCTCCGTGCCCTCGGACGCGCCCTCCTCACAGGTGATGAGCCGCACCCGCGACACGGACGCGATGCTCGGAAGCGCCTCGCCCCGGAAGCCGAGCGTCGAGACGGCCGCGAGGTCGTGGGCTTCCGCGAGCTTGCTCGTGGCGAACCGCTCGAACGCGGCGACCGCGTCCTCCCTGCCCATGCCGCTGCCGTCGTCGGAGACGCGGACGAGGTCGCTCCCCCCGCCCTTCACCTCGATGGCGATCGCGCCCGCCCCCGCGTCCAGCGCGTTCTCCACGAGCTCCTTCACGACGGAGAACGGTCCCTCGATCACCTCGCCCGCGGCGATGCGGTTCGACACGGACTCCGAGAGGACCCTGATCCTAGCGCTCACCCTGCCCCCGCTTCTTGAGCTCGGCCAGCGTCGCGAGCGCGTCCATCGGCGTCATGCGGTCAATGTCGATCTCGGCGAGCCTCCGCTCGACCTCGGACGCCGGCGCCTCGAACAGCCCGAGCTGCGCCCCGCCCGACGAGAGCGGGCCGTGCTCGCCGCCCGCGAGGCGCGGGACGGCGTCCGGCGTGTACTGCGACGACTCGAGGTTCCTGAGGACCTCTTGCGCGCGCACCACGACCGACTCCGGCATGCCTGCAAGTCGGGCGACGTGGACGCCGTAGCTCTGGTCGGCGGCACCGGGGACGATCCTCCTCAGGAACACGACCGTCTCCCCCGTGTCCTGCACGAGGACGTTCATGTTCTTCACGCCGGGAAGCACGTCCGCAAGCTCCGTGAGCTCGTGGTAGTGCGTCGCGAACAGCGTGCGCGGGCGCGCGCCGGACGCGTCGTGCAGATGCTCGGTCACGGCCCACGCGATCGCGAGCCCGTCGAACGTGCTCGTTCCGCGCCCGACCTCGTCGAGGAGGACGAGGCTCCGCTCCGTCGCGTTCCGGAGGATGTTGGCCGTCTCGCTCATCTCCACGAGGAACGTGCTGCGGCCCCTCGCCAGCGCGTCGGTGGCGCCGATCCTCGTGAAGACCCTGTCGACGAGGCCGATGCGGGCGTCGGCCGCCGGGACGAACGACCCCATCTGGGCCATGATGGCGATGAGCGCCGTCTGCCGCAGGTACGTGGACTTGCCCGCCATGTTCGGGCCCGTGATGAGAAGGACCTGCCGGCCGGAGCGGTCGAGCGTGACGTCGTTCGGCACGAACCCGCCGGCCTCGAGCAGCCTCTCGACGACCGGGTGGCGTCCCTCCGAAACGACGATCGCGTCGCCGTCGTCCACGACCGGGCGCACGTAGCGGCCCTCGACGGCCGCCGACGCCAGGGAGAGAAGCGCGTCGATCTCCGCGAGCGCGTCCGAGGCCGCCCGGAGCTCCGCGGTGAACCCCGCGACGCGCTCCCGCGCGCCCGCGAAGAGCTCCTGCTCGAGGCGGAGCATGTCCTCCTCGGCGGTGAGGACGCTCGCCTCGCGCTCCTTGAGCTCGGGCGTGACGAAGCGGGCCCCGCTCACGAGCGTCTGTCTCGGCGCGTAGTCCGGCGGCACGAGATGCAGGGACGGGTTCGTGACCTCGATGTAGTAGCCGAAGACCCTGTTGTAGCCGACCTTGAGGTTCGGGATGCCGGTTCGCCCACGCTCGGCGGCCTGGAGCTTCGCGATCCAGCCCTTGCCGGAGCGCGCGATCTCCCGCAGCTCGTCGAGCCGTGCGTCGTGCCCGTCGCGGATGACCCCGCCCTCCCTCAGGCTCGGCGGCGGGTTGTCCACGATCGCGCCGGCGATGACGGCCGCGGCCGGGGCGAGGTCCGGGATCGCCGCGGCGCGCGCCGCGAGCGCGGCGGATCCGAACGCCGCGAGGCCGTCGCGGACGGCGGGAAGGAGCTCGATCGACCGCCTGAGCGCGGCGAGGTCGCGGGGTCCGGCGTGCCCGGAGCCGACGCGCCCCGTCACCCTCGCGACGTCGCAGAGCTCCCCCACGGTCTCGGCGAGCCCGCGCGCCACCGCGTGCCGCCCCACGAAGCTCTCGACGGCGGCGAGCCTGTCGGCGATGCGCGCCGCGTCCACGAGAGGATAGAGGATCCACTGCCTGAGAAGCCGCGCGCCCATCGGCGACGTCGTGCGGTCGAGCGCGCCGAGGAGCGTCGCTCCCGGCAGACCCTGCTCGAGCGGCTCGACGAGCTCGAGGTTCCGCTGCGTCGTCTCGTCGAGCACCATGTGGTCGGAACGGGCGATCCGCCGCACCGACGTGATCTGCCTGAGGTCGCGCCGCTTGAGGTCCTTGAGGTAGCGCAGGGCCGCGCCCGCCGCGCCGATCCCCTCGGTGAGACCCGCGAGGCCGAACGCGTCGAGGTTCGCCACCCCGAAGTGCTCCGCGAGCGTCTGCGCCGCCGGGCCGCGGCCGAACTCCCAGTCCGGCAGCCTCGTCACGACGACGCCGGGGATCTCGGAAAGGAGCGAGGCGAGCGGCGGTCCGTCCGCCCTGCCCTCCGGCACGAGGATCTCGGCGGCGTCGGCCCGCAGGACCTCGCGCCTGACCTCGTCCGGCGCGTGCTCCGAGACCGTGAACTCGCCCGTCGAGGGATCGAGCCTCGCGAAGCCGACGGTGGTTCCCCAGGGAAGGAGCGCGACGAGGCAGCTCGCCCTCTTCTCGCTCAGCATCGACGCCGACAGGACGGTGCCCGGCGTGATGACCTCCGTCACCTCGCGCCTGACGAGCCCCTTCGCCGCGCGCGGGTCCTCGACCTGGTCGCAGATGGCCACCTTGTGGCCCGCCGCGACGAGCCGCGCGAGGTAGGTCTCGAGCGCGTGATGCGGAACGCCGGCCAGCGGCACGGGGCGCGCGCTACCCTTGTCGCGCGTGGTGAGCGCAAGGCCGAGGACGCGCGACACGGTCTTCGCGTCCTCGAAGAAGGTCTCGTAGAAGTCGCCCATCCTGAAGAGCAGGACGGCGTCCCTGTGCTCCGCCTTGATGCGCGTGTACTGCCGCATCATCGGCGTGAGCTCCGTGGCCTCGTCGAGGGGCATCCGGTGCTTCCCGTCGGTGCGGTTGCGTCAGGGGGCCTGGGTCGCGGCCGTGCTGTCGGGGCTCTCCTCGGATCGCGGCGCGGTCTCCGCGAGGCCGCGCAGGCGCTCCTCGGCGAGGACGGCGTCGTACGTGCCCGGGAACTCCGCGACGATCGCGGCGAGCGAGACGGCCGCCCGGGCCGCGTCGCCCGCCTCCTCGTGGCTTCTCGCCGCGCCGGCGAGAGCCGCGAGCCTGGCATCGTGGTCCGGGTGGGCCCGCGCCGTCGCCTCGAACCGCTCGGCGGCCTCCTCCGCCGCCCCGCGCGCAAGCAGGGCGCGCCCGAGCCCGATCTCCACCCACGGCCGCAGTTCCTGCGGCAGGCCCTCCGTGTCCACCGCGGACCTGTACGCGTCCTCCGCGGCGGGCGCATCGCCTCCCGCGAGCAGAGAGGCCGCGCGCTTGAGCGCCGCCGCCCACCGGATGTCCCGCGGTCCCCCGAGGGCCGCATCGTACTCGCGCACCGCCTCGACGTACGATCCGCGGGCGTAGAGGTAGTCGCCTCGGAGAAGCCGCGCCTCGCCCGCCAGCCTCGCGTCTCTGGTTGCCGCGATGACCTCGCCGCACAGCTCGACCGACTCCTCCGGCGACGGCGACAGGCGCGCGATGGCCAGAAGGAGCGCCGGGTGCCTCGCTGCGACCCCGGACTCCAGCGTCCGCCTCAGGAGCGCCTCGGCGTCGTCCTGGCGGCCCTCGCTCTCGAGCCTTCGAGCCTCCTCGAGCGCGTCGTCCACGCTCGAGGCGACCGCGGGGCGCGGCGCCGCGATCGCGGCGAGCGACATCGCCACGAGGAGGAACACGCAGGACCTTCGCAGCCTCTCAGCAGCCATGGGTCCACGCCCCGCAGTGCTGGCAGCGCCAGGCAGCATCGGTCCACCGCTTCCCGCACGAGGCGCACTTGCGCGCGCCCCGCTCGTCCGACAGCCTCCGGACCAGCGCCACGGCCAGACGCGCGGCCTCCTCGTGCTGCCCGTTCCGCGCGAGCATCTCGAGAAGCTCGCGGTGCCCCGCCAGCGTCGCTCCCTCGTGCTTGACCGCCTCCTGCGCGACGCGGATGGCCTCGTCGAGCGCCCCCTTCCGCTCGTGCATGCGGGCGAGCCCGATGAGCGCGGGGGCGTTGGCCGGCGAGCGGGCCACGATGTCCTCGTACACGCGCATCATCCTGCCGAAGTCGCCGGCGTCGTAGTACGCCTTCTCCAGCCGGTCGAAGACGAGATCGGCGCACTCCGGCCTCTCGGAGACCAGCTTCAGCCAGTGGGCGATCGCGTTTCCCGCGTCACCCTCGTCGCGCGCGATGTCGCCCAGGTACGCGTGCGCCAGGACCGCCTCGGGCGACTCGTTGACGGCCGCCTGCAGCTCCGCCTTGGCGCGCGCCGCGTCGCCCTGCCTGAGCGAGAGGAGCGCCGTGTGCGCCCGGTAGACGCCGAGCGGCGGCTGCGCCGCGTCGGTCGCCGCCCTGAGGAGCTCCCGGTGGTCGTGCACCGCGCGGTCGAGCTCGCCCGTGTTCTCGTGGGCGTCGCGCGTCAGCCTGAGCGCCTCCGGGTCGCCCCGCTCGGACCTCGGCAGCGAGCGCAGGGTCTCCAGCACTTCGCCCCAGTTGCCCGACGCCGCCAGGTCGAGGGCGTAGCACCTCAGGATCTCGCTCTTCGTGGTCGGGGGCAGGCGCCGCTTGATGAGGAGCTCGCGGTGGATCTGTGTCGCCTGTCGGAGCTGGCCGCGCTCGCGAAGGAGGTTGCCGAGCTTCACGTAAGCGTCGACGTTGCGCGGATCGTCCCGCACGGCGGCGGCGAGGTGCCGCACGGCCGCGTCGCGGTCCCCCGCCACCATGGCGTCGATGCCGCGTCGGTAGGCCGCCGCGTCGGGCGGCGCGGCGCGCTCCCTGATCCTCCGTGACGTGACCGTCACCCAGACGAGGAAGAGGAGCAGCAGGAACGCCCCGAAGACGCCGTAGGCCATGCTCTCATCCCCCGTGCGCCGCTCTCGGGGCGCTAGCGTCCGTCGGAAGGAGGCTTCTCAGCGTCGATGCCGTCGAGCGAGATGTTGCGGAGGCCGGCGACCTCCTGCAGGAGGTCCGCGTTCTCCTGTCTGAGCTTCCTGATGGTGCGCCGGAACACGATCTCGTGCGACACGGTGGCGAGGAACCAGACCACCGCCCCCACGACGAACGCCTGGAAGAGGAGGAACATGAGGTGGACCTCGTGCGGGGGGCCGGAGTCAGTGAGCCTCACGTCAACCCACGTGGCGCCGTTCAGCGTGACGAAGTACGTCACGGCGATGAGGAAGACGAGGAACAGAAGCGTCTTCAGGATCCACACGGCGTTCACCTCCACTGAGAAGGACGTCCGCGAACGGATCCGGTCCGGTGCTCGGGCCGGGCCAAGCCTGCTGGCGCGGTGAGTCTAGCAGCGGCCCGCGCCGCGCCGCAAGGCGATTCTGCCCGCCGCGCGCGGGGGGGCGGACGCGCTCACGCGCGCCCGGGCACGATGTCGCCCCGCAGCGTCCACGCGGAGGACGCGGTCACGCGCACGCGCGCGAGCGCGCCGCGCAGCGACTCCGACCCCTCGAAGACCGCTCCCTTCCCCGATCCCGTCCGCCCGAAGAGGAGCCTCCCGTCCCGCTCGCTCGGTCCCTCGACGAGCACCTCCTGGACCGACCCGACGAGGGCCGCGTTCAGCTCCTCGCTCGTCCGCTTCTGGAGCCGGATCACCTGCTCGAGCCGCCGGACCTTCTCGGCCTCGGGGACGTCGTCGTCGAGCGCGGCGGCCGCGGTGCCGGGGCGCGGCGAGTAGCGGAACATGAAGGCGGAGTCGAACCGGACCTCGCGCATGAGCGAGAGCGTGGCCTCGAAGCGGTCGGGCGTCTCGCCCGGGAATCCCACGATGACGTCGGTCGTGATGGCCACGCCGGGCACGCGCTCGCGGATGCGGCGAACGAGCCGCAGGTAGTCTGCGCGCGTGTACCGTCTGTTCATGGCCGAGAGCGTCTCGTCCGAACCCGACTGCGCCGGAAGATGCACGTGTCGGCACACCGTCTCGCGCGATGCCAGGGCCTCGATGATGTCGTCCGACAGGTCCTTGGGGTGCGACGTCGCGAAGCGAAGCCGCGGGAGCCCGGGCACCTCGCTCACGCGCGCGAGGAGCTCCGCGAAGCCGACGTCGCCGTCGCGGTACGAGTTGACGTTCTGTCCCAGCAGCGTGACATCCCTTGCGCCGAGCGCGACGAGCGACTCGACCTCCGCGACGATCGCCTCGGCCGGCAGCGACCGCTCGCGTCCGCGGACGTGCGGCACGACGCAGTACGAGCAGAAGTTGTCGCAGCCGCGCATGACGGTGACGAAGTCGCGGAGGCGGGCCTCGGTGCGGGGCGCGCGGCGTGCCGGGACGGACGGGGCGTCCGGCGTGGTGTCGACGGTGCGCAGCCCCGCCGACGCGCGGCCGAGGGCCTCGGGCAGTTCGCCGTGGCGCTCGGTCCCCAGCACGAAGGCGACGCCGCGCACCTCGCGCAGAAGCTCCCCGCCCATGCGCTGCGCGACGCAGCCCACGACGCCGAGCACCGCCGACGGGCGCATGAGCCCCCGAAGATGCCGGAGCCGCCCGAGCACGCGCACCTCGGCTCGCTCCCGGACGGCGCAGGTGTTGACGATGACCGCGTCGGCGTCGGACGGACCCGCGGCCTTCGTGTGGCCCGCGGCCTCGAGGGTCGCGACGATCCCGGCCGAGTCGCACTCGTTCATCTGACATCCGTAGGTCTCGACGTAGAACCTCATGGGCGCTCCCCGAGGGCCGTGCCCCAGGTGAGAACCCCGTCCGCCCGGTCGACCCGCACCGCGACGATCCTCCCCGCGAGCGCCTGCTCGCCGCTGAACGTCAGGCGGACGTAGTTCGACGAGAGCCCCGAGACGAGGCCGGCGCCCGCGGCGCCCTCGACGAGCACATCGAGCGTCGACCCCACGAGGCTCCGTCTGAACTCCAGGGACTTCCTCCTGCCCACCTCGCGGAGCTCGCGGCTCCTCGCCCGCTTCACGGCCGGCGGCACGCGGCCGGTCCTTGCGGCGGCCTCCGTCCCGCTCCTCGGCGAGAAGGCGAAGACGTGGAGATAGGTGAACGGGAGGTCGCGGACCAGCGCGAGCGTGTCATCGAAGTCCCGGTCGGTCTCGCCGGGGAAGCCGACCATGACGTCCGCGCCGAGCCCGCAGGTCGCAGCGCGGTCCGTGACGCTCCGCACGGCGGCCACGTACCCCTCGCGCGTGTAGTCCCTTCCCATGGCCGCGAGCACGCCATCGGAGCCGCTCTGGAGCGGGACGTGAAGGTGCTTCGCAACGCGGTCCAGCGACGTGATGGCGCTGGCGAGCTCGGGCGTGAGCTCGCGCGGCTCGAGCGACCCCAGCCTCACGCGCTCGAGGCCCTCGACCGCGACGAGGGCTCTGAGGAGCTCGGTGAGGCCGCCGCCCGGCGAGCGGTACGCTCCGATGTGCACGCCCGTGAGGACGACCTCACGGTGCCCCGACGCCGCGAGGCGCTCGGCCTGCAGGACGACGTCGGCGAACGGGCGGCTCCGCTCCGGGCCGCGCGCGTCCGGGACCGCGCAGTACGCGCACCGTCGGTCGCAGCCGTCCTGGATCTTCACGAAGGCGCGCGAGTGTCCGCGGAACCTCCGGATGTCGAGTGCCTCGAAGGCGGCCGACGCCATCGGGCCCACGGCGACGCGGGGCGGCTTCCGCGCCGACAGGATCTCGCCGACGAGCGCGGCGACCCGCCCCTTGTCGCTGTTTCCCGCGACGAGGGCGACCTCGGGCATGGCGCCGAGCGCCTCCGCGTCCCGCTGCGCGTAGCAGCCCGTGGCCACGACCACGGCGCCGGGGTTGGCGCGGGCGGCCCTGCGGAGCATCTGCCGCGAGCGGGAGTCGCTGCGGGAGGTCACCGTGCAGGTGTTGACGATGTAGACGTCGGCGGGTTCAGAGAACGGCACGACCTGAAAGCCCGCGCTCTCCATGAGGTCCGCGAGCCCCTGGGTCTCGTACTGGTTGAGCTTGCAGCCGACCGTTGCGAGTCCGACCGTTGGCGCCTTCATGGTCCTGCGCGTCTGACGACGCAGGGGGACCCCGGCCGGAGTCCCCCCGCGATCAGTCACTCCCGGCCTTCCTGCCACGCCGCTCAGGCGCCCGCCTCGCGCGGGGCCCCGGCGTCTCCGCCCTCGGGCTCCGGCTGCCGGACCTCCGTCTCAGCGACCTCCGCGGCAGCCTCGAGCTCCGGCTCGGGTTCCGGCCTCGTGACCGACTCCTCCGCCCGCTCTTCCGCCGGCTCCTCCGGCGCCGCTTCGGCGTCCTCTGCGGCAGGCTCGCGCCCGGCCTCGTCCGCCTGCTCGCTCTGCGCCGCGACGAGCTCCGGACGGATGTCGTGCGCGGCCACGTACGCCGCGATCACGTCCTCCGGCTGCCTGTCCATGTACGACTTGACGGACAGCACGATCCTGCGGTTCTCGGGCGACACCTCGATGACCTCGACGGGCAGCGGGTCGCCCGGCGCGAACCTCAGCTCGACCCGGCTGATGTCCGGAAGCGCGAGGTGCGACATCGGGACGAAGCCCTCCACCTCGTCGGGGAGGTCAACGACGATGCCCGACTTGTGGATCCTGCTGACCTTGCCGTCCACGTGCGTGCCCACCGCGTACTGCTCGGCGAGCTTCGCCCACGGGTTCTCTTTGCACTGCTTGATGCCCAGCGAGATCCGGTGCCTCTCCTTGTCGATCGAGAGGACCATCACGTCGACCTTCTGGCCGCGGTGCAAGAGCTCGCTCGGGTGCTTGATCCTCTTGGTCCACGACATGTCCGAGATGTGCACGAGGCCGTCCATGCCCTCCTCGAGCTGGACGAACGCGCCGAAGTCCGTGAGGTTGCGGACGCGCCCTTCGATCCTCGTGCCCACCGGGTACTTCGTGTCGAGGTCCTGCCACGGGTCGCTCTCGGTCCGCTTGAGCGAGAGCGAGATCTTCTCCTCGCCCTTGTTCACCGACAGGACCTTGACCTCGACGATGTCGCCGATGCCCAGGATCTTCGACGGGTGCCGCACGTGCTGCGTCCAGGACATCTCCGAGATGTGGATGAGGCCCTCCACGCCCTCCTTGAGCTCCACGAACGCGCCGTAGTCGGTGATGGAGACGACCTTGCCGCGGACCCGCGAGTTCACGGAGAACTCGTCCTCCACGTTCTCCCACGGATACTGCGCCAGCTGCTTGAGACCGAGCGAGATCCGCTCCCTCTCGGGGTCGAACGACAGCACCTTGACAGTCAGCTCGTCGCTGATCGCCACGAGCTCGGATGGGTGCCGGATGCGTCCCCAGCTCATGTCCGTGATGTGGAGAAGGCCGTCGATGCCGCCCAGGTCCACGAACGCGCCGAAGTCCGTGATGTTCTTCACGATGCCCTGGCGGATCTGGCCGACCTGAAGCTCCTGAAGCAGCGTGGACTTCTTGCGCGTGCGCTCGTCCTCGAGGACGACGCGGCGCGACACCACGATGTTCCTTCTCCGCTTGTTGACCTTGAGGATCTTGAACTCGAGCCGCTGCCCGAGCAGCTCCTCGAGGTTGGGGATCCTGCGCAGGGCCACCTGCGAGCCCGGCAGGAACGCCTCGACGCCGAAGAGGTCGACCTTGAGACCGCCCTTGATCCGGCGCTTCGGGATGCCCTCGACGATCCGCTGCTCGTCGTGCGCTTCCTTGATCTTGTCCCACACCTGAAGGAAGTCGGCCTTCCTCTTCGAGATCCTGAGCTCGCCGTCCTGGTCCTCGGTGGCCTCGAGGAGCACGCTGATCTGGACCCCCGGCTTGAGCTCGCTCGGGTCGGGGAACTCCTCGAGCGGGATGCGTCCCTCGGACTTGAACCCGATGTCCACCATGACCTCGGAGTCCGTGACCGAAAGAACGGTGCCCTTCACGAGCTCGCCCTCGTCGATGGACCGGAGCGTGGTGTCGTACAGCTCCGCCATCTGCTCGTAGTCCTCGCGCGAGTACCCCAGTTCCTCGAGCTCGTCGTCCGTGAGCTTCGGCAGGGGCTTGGGCTCGGCGCTGCGCTTGCGGCCGCCCCGCTCCTCCGAATCGTCGTCATCGTCGTCGTCGTACGGGAGGCCGCCCCGGTCTCTCCCGATGCCCTTGTCGTCCAACATTCCGTGACACCTCTCCTCTCGGGAATCGTCTTCAGCGATGCGGCCCGCGCTGCGCGGACCTGGGTTTCACATGCTCTCCACTGCCAGGACCACCTCGTCGATGATCCACTGGGGCGTCGACGCGCCCCCGGTGATTCCCACCTCCTTCTTCCCCTCGAACCACGCGGGCTCGAGTTCGTCGGCTGTCTCTATGTGGTAGGCGTCCCGCCCCGCTTCCCTGCAGAGCTCCCAGAGGCGCCTGGTGTTCGCGCTGTCCTTCCCGCCCACGACCAGCATCACATCCACGTCGCGCGCCAGGTCGAGCGCGCTGCGCTGCCGTTCCGACGTCGCCCGGCAGATCGTGTTGAAGACCTTGAGCTCCTCGGTCCCGTCAAGGAGCCGCTCGACCACCGCCTTGAGGTGCCCGAGGGGCTGCGTCGTCTGACAGACCACGCCCACGCGCCCCGACGGCGGCGCGCCCTCGAGCCCGCGAGGCCCGTCCACGACCGTCGCCGGTCGCTCGAGGCTGCCCGTGATGGACAGGACCTCGGGATGGCGCTCCTCGCCCACCACGACGACCGCGTACCCCTCGCGCTCGAGCTGCGCGGCCCGCTCCTGCGCTTCCTTCACGAACGGGCAGGTCGCGTCCACGATGCGCAGGCCGCAACGGGACGCCTCCTCCAGGACGGCGCGCCCGAGTCCGTGGGACCGCACGACGAGCGTGGCGCCCGGCGCGAGGCCCGAGAGATCGCCGACGACCGAGAGCCCCTCCTCCTCGAGCTTCGCCACGACCTGCGGGTTGTGGATGATGGGCCCGAGCGTCACCACCGGACCGTCGCCCCTCCGGGCAGCCTCGAAGGCGATCTTGAGGGCCCTCTTGACCCCGAAGCAGAACCCGGCGCCCTGCGCCACGGTCACCTTCACGGCTCCTGCAGCTCCCTCCGAAGCTCTCCGATCGCGGCCATGATGCGGTTCGTGAGCGCTTCGTACTCCGCGCGCGAGCCTGCGCCGGCCTCGATCGCGCCGCCGAACGCCACCCGCACGCGTCGCCGGCGGAGGAAGGCGCGCCCCAGCTCGTTCGACCCGGCGACGGCGGCGGGCACCACGACGGCCCCCCCCGCGCTCGCCATGTACGCCGCGCCGTGCCTCGCCTCGCCGACCTCTCCGCTCCTGCTGCGCGTCCCCTCCGGGAACACCAGGAGCGCGTCGCCCCGCCTGAGGATGCCGATGGCGAGCGAGAGCGCCCTCCGGTCGAGCCCGCCGCGCCTGACGGGCAGCGCGTTGTAGGCCCTGATGAGCCGGCCGAAGACGCGGTTCCGGAAGAGCCCGTCCTTGGCCAGGAAGTGGAGCTCCCTCCGGCAGGCCAGGCCGACGAGGACCGGGTCCCAGTTCGAGATGTGGTTGCACGCGACGAGCACGGGCCCGCTCGCGGGCATCCGGTCCGCTCCGCGGCCTCTCACGCCCCACACGAGCCAGACGAGGGTCCGGAGCGCGAGCCACCCGATCCGGTAGTGCGGTCTCACGCGCTTCCATCCCCGCGCGGGCGTCCCGCCATGCGCTGCCGCGCGATCCGCGCGACCGCCTCGACCTGCTGCTCGATCGACAGGCCGGTCGTGTCGATCTCGACCGCGCCCTGTGCCCTCCTGAGCGGGCTGTCCTCGCGGCTCGAGTCGCGTCGGTCGCGCTCGGCGATCTCGGACTCGACCGCCGCGAGGTCCCCCGGTGTGCCCCGCGCCGCGAGGTCGGCCACCCTCCGTCTGGCGCGCTCGGCGAGCGACGCCGTGAGGAAGACCTTGAGGTCCGCGTCCGGGAAGACGACCGTCCCGATGTCCCTTCCCTCGACCACGCAGTCCGCGGCGGCCGCGAAGGCACGCTGCTGCCTGACCAGCGCGCGCCGCACCGCGGGCACCGCGGACATGATCGAGGACGCCTCGGACACCTCGGGCGCCCTGATGGCGTCCGTGACGTCCTCGCCGTCGAGAAGCACCGGCCCGCGCCCGGCCGCGGAGAGCTCGATGACCGCGCCCTCGGCCGCCTTCGCCAGCGCTGCGTGGTCGTCCATGGGAACGCGCAGGCGCAGCGCGCGGAGCGCCGCGGCGCGGTACATCGCGCCGCTGTCCAGATAGACGAATCCCAGCCGGTCGGCCACGAGCTTCGCCGTCGTGCTCTTGCCCGAGGCTGCCGGCCCGTCGATCGCGATGATCAGGCTTGTTGCCCTCGTCCAGCGACTCAGGATGGGTTAAGAGGTCGGTCCAGTTGGTGTCTTGCCTCTTCACGCCACGCGACGGATTATAGCGGAGAGCGGTCGGGCGGGCAAGGTGTTTCCCGTGGGGCGGCCAGGCCCACGGCCTGCCGGAGCGCCCCGAGCTCCGCGGTCGTGAGAGGGCGCCACTGCCCCGACGGAAGATCGCCGAGGGCGAGCGGTCCGAGGCGGATCCGTACGAGCCGCGTGACCCGATGGCCCACCGCTTCGAACATCCTCCGGACCTGCCGCTTTCTCCCCTCGTGGATGGTGGTCTCCGCGGCCGTCACGTTCCCGCTCGTCGAGAGCACCCTGACGACCGCGGGCGCCGTCGTCCTGCCGTCGAGCTCGACGCCGGCCTCGAGCGTCCGTCGGCCGCCCTCGGAGAGGACGCCGAGGGCCTCGACTCGGTACACCTTGTCCAGCTCGAACGAGGGGTGCGCGACGCGGTGCGCGAGCTCTCCGTCGTCGGTCAGGAGCAGGAGCCCCTCGGTGGCCGCGTCGAGGCGGCCGACCGGCACGACGCGCGCGCCCGCGCCGGACACCAGCTCGGCCGCGGTCCTGCGGCCCTGCGGGTCGGACATCGTCACCACGAACCCGGGCGGCTTGTTCAGCAGGACGTACGTGAACGAGGCGGGAAGCGCGACGGGCCTTCCGTCGAGGGCGACCGAGTCCCGGTCCGGGTCCACGCCGGTCCCGAGCCGCGCGACGGTCTCCCCGTTCACCGTGACCCGCCCCGCCGCGATGAGCGTGTCGGCCTGCCGTCGCGAGGCGAGCCCCGCCTGCGCGAGGAACCGGTTAAGTCTCATCGGGCGGAACGATGATGCTGCGGTCGGCCACGGCGTGGTCGTCCGCGCCCGCGGGCACGGGCGCGAGCGCGTGCTCGGCGACGGGCTCCGCGGCGTCATCCACGTCGCCTTCCGTCTCCGGGGCCGGCGTCCCTCCGTCCTCCCCGCCGACCTCGGCGAGCGACTCGCTCGCCGCCAGCGTGGCCTCGAGGTCCTCGGGTTTGAGGCCGAGCACCTCGGCGAACTCCTGGAGGCGCGGGAGGTCCGTGATGGCGTTGAGCCCGAAGTACCGCAGGAACTCCTTCGTCGTCCGGTACATGAGCGCGCGCCCCATGCCGGGCGCGCGGCCGGCGATCGTGACGAGGTTCCTCTTGAGCAGCGTCGCGAGCACGCCGCTCGAGTCCACGCCGCGCACGGTCTCGATCTCGGTCCTGACGATGGGCTGCTTGTACGCCACGATGGCGAGCGTTTCGAGCGCGGCCTGGCTGAGCTTCGCCGGGATCCTCCCCTTCTGGAGCTCGCGGACCCACCGTCCGTAGTCGGGGCGGCAGTAGAGCTGCCAGCCGCCCGCGATCTCCGTCACGGTGAACGCGTGGCCGTCGCGGTCGTACTCGTCGCGAAGCGACGCCAGGGCCTCCCTGATGCCGGCTCGGTCCGCATCGGGCACGATCTCGGCCACGCGGTCGACGGGGACCGGCGCGTCCGCCGCGACGAGAAGGGCCTCCACGATGCGTCTGAGGTCAGGGCCGGTCACGCCGCACCTCCTTCGGTCCCTGGGGACACCATGATCTCGCCGAAGGCCCTGTCCTGCGCGACGGCCACGGCGCCGAGCCTGATGAGCTCGAGGAGCGCGATGAACGTCGTCACGATCTGGACCCGCGTCGGGCTGTCCTCGAACAGGCTCGCGAACGTGACGCCGCCCCGCTCGCGCACGGTCGCCCGGATCCGCTCCATCTGCTCCTCGACCGTCACGCGCTCGACGTCCACGCGGTGGACGTCGATCCTCTGCGGGATGCGCGACAGCACCTCCCTGAGCGCGTCCACGAGATCGAAGAGCGTGACGTCCCGCAGGAACTCCTCGGTCTCGAGGCCCTCGTCCGTCAGGTCGGCGTACGCCTTCGGGTCGGACCCACGCGCGAAGTGCTCGCGCCGCTCCTCCTCGCTGCGCGACAGCGAGAGCGCTGCCTCCTTGAACTTCCGGTACTCGACGAGCTTCCTGACCAGCTGCTCGCGCGGGTCCTCCTCCGCCTCGCCCTCCTCGATCGGCGCGGGCAAGAGCATCTGAGCCTTGATGCGGATCAGCGTGGCCGCCATCTCGAGGAAGTCGCCGGCGAGCGACAGGTCCAGCGACTCCATGAACGAGATGTACTCGAGGTACTGGGCCGTGATCTGCGCGATGGGGATGTCGCAGATGCTGACGCGGTTCTCGTGGATGAGGTGGAGGAGCAGGTCCAGTGGCCCTTCGAACGCGGACAGGCGCACCTCGTAGGAGCACCGGCCGACGCCCGGCCACTCGGATTCGCCGCCGTCCCGCCGCGGGGCGCCGCTCTCCGACGCGCTCTCGCCGCCGGGCCCCGGGGACGCCTCCTGGAGCGTGGCGTGCGCGCAGACTGCGTCTTCAGGCTCTCTCAGCATGCGTCCTCACGGGCGTCTCGCACCGGCTCTGGAGCCGGCGACCCTAACAAGCCTTGTTGCCCGTGTCAAGGTTGCGGGCGACCTCGCGCGCGAGGGACTCCTCTCCGGCGCGGCCGCGCGCGAGGCCGTCGAGCTTCGCATCGAGCACCGCGGACAGCACGCGCCCGACGGCCGGCCCCGGTGCGACCCCCATCGCGATGACGTCGCTTCCGGAGAGCTCGGCGCGCACGTGTCTGATGTCCTCCACGAACAGCCGGATGCGCGCCGCCGCGACGCTCCCCGGACGCCGCGCGACGCCGAGGACGAGCGCGTCGGGACCGAACCCGTCGAGGAGCCGTCGCACCTCGCTCCGCCGCATCTCGTCCGCCGCTCCGAGGCGGCCGCCGGAGAACCCGTCAAGCTCGTCCGCCTGCCGCGCGGCGTCTCGAAGCCGGCGCGGCGCCGCGAGCCTGTCGAGGACGCGCCCGCGCCGCTCGCGCGGCGCCGCGTCGAGGAGGGCCGCGAAGAAGGCGACCCACGGCTCCGCGTCCGGGGCGAGCGCCGGTCCCGACTCGGGGTGCAGCATCCGCGCGAGCTCGGCGAAGACGGGCTCCGACGGCGCGCCCGTCCACGCCTCGTCGATGCCGGCGAGGATGCCCCACGCCGACAGCCTCTCCGCGGCGGGCCACGGCGCCGGCTCCCTCAGGATGAGGACGATCTCGTTGAGAAGTCTCTCCCCCGTCACCGTGGCGAGGCATCCGTCGCGGACGGCGCGTTCGAGCAGCCGGCGCGTGCCGTCCTCGAGCCGGAACCCGTAGCGCGCCGACAGTCTGACGGCGCGCAGTGTCCGCGTCGGGTCGTCCTCGAAGCTCCTGCCGGTGAGCACGCGGAGGACCCCACGTTCGAGGTCGGCCAGTCCGCCGAAGCGGTCGATGAGCCTCCCGAAGTCGCCCTCGTTGATGGCGACGGCCAGCGAGTTCAGCGTGAAGTCGCGGCGCAGCAGGTCGTCGTCCATCGTCCCGCCCGAGACGGTCGGAAGCGCGCCCGGTCGCTCGTACACCTCGCTCCGCGCCGTCGCGAGGTCCACCTTGACGCCTCCCGGAAGCGCGAGGAGCGCCGTGCCGAACCGCGTCACCGCCTTCACCTCACCGCCGAGAGCGCCTGCCGCGGCGCGGCCGAAGTCCACCGCCGGCTCCGTGACGACGATGTCGAGGTCGCCGGTCGGGACGCCGAGGAGAAGGTCCCGGACCACGCCCCCGACGACGAGCGCCGCGGCGCCCCTCTCGTCGGCGACGCGCCCGAGGTCGCGGAGCACGCGGACCGTCTCCGCGGGCATCCGCGACTCCATGACGGTCGTCAGGTTCCGTTCGGGCATGGTCGTCCCGGTCCAGGTCTCCCCGGGCGGCGCGAAGGCGCTCGGCGCGGGGCGCGCATCAGGCCCTTGGGTGGAAGCTCCGGTGCACTTCCTTCAGGTACTCGCGGTCCACCGTGGTGTAGATCTGCGTCGTCGAGATGTCCGAGTGCCCCAGCATCTGCTGCACGACGCGGAGGTCTGCGCCGCCCTCGAGGAGGTGCGTCGCGAACGAGTGCCTGAGCGTGTGGGGCTTCACGCGCTCGCGGATGCCGGCCGCCCGCACGTGCCGCTGGAGGATCTTCCAGAAGCCCATCCTCGTGAGCCGGCCACCGCGGGCGTTCAGGAAGACGGTGTCGGACTGGACCGCCCGCGCGAGCAGCGGGCGCGCCGTCTTCCGGTATCGCGTCACCCACGCGACGGCCTCGCCGCCGAGCGGGACCACGCGCTCCTTGGAGCCCTTCCCGAGGCAACGGACGTAGCCCTCGTCGAGGAAGAGGTTCGAGAACTCGAGGGAGACGAGCTCGCTCACGCGGAGTCCCGCCCCGTAGGCGACCTCGAGGAGGGCGCGGTCGCGCACGCCGCGCGGCCCGGACGTGTCCACCGCCGCGAGGAGCGCCTCGATCTCGGGCACCGAGAGAACGTCGGGCAGCCTCCGCGCGGACCTCGGCCCGACGACCCGCACGGTCGGGTCGGAGCCGGCGACGCCCGAGAACGCAAGGTAGCGATGAAACGTCCTGAGGCACGACAGGAGCCTCGAGACGCTGTGCGGGGAGTGCCGCTCCAGCCTGCGTCGCGCGTACCGACGGACGTGCTCCTCGGTCACGGCGCCCGGCCCGCTGACCCCGAGCGCCTCGAGGAACGCGGCGTAGCCTTCGAGGTCCGCGCGGTAGGCCGCGACCGTGTTCGGCGAGAGGCCGCGTTCGACCTCGGCGTGCTCGAGGAAGTCGTCGATGGCGTCGCGCAGCGGCGACGCGGCCCGCGCGGCGCTAGCGCCCGTCCTCGCCACGGCCATCCTCCGACTCGAGGAGGAAGCGGATCCGCTCCCGGACCTCGCGCTCCGTCTCAGCGAACTCGAGGCCGAGCTGCCCGTTCTCGATGTCGATGAGGCGCCGCTTCATGTCGGGGCCCCCGCCGGAGTACCCGCCGAGCGACCCGTCGCTCTCGACCACGCGGTGGCAGGGCACGACGATGGGCAGCGGATTGCGCGCGAGGACCTGTCCGACGGCCCGGGCGGCCTTCGGCGAGCCCGCCTCGCGCGCCACCCACTTGTACGAACGGAGCGCGCCGAAGGGGATGCGCCGCACCGTCTCGATGACCCTCGCGGCGAAGGGCGTCAGCTCGCCGGGATCGAGACGTCCCTCGAACGAGACCGGCTTGCCGCGGAGGAAGTCGCGGACCGCGTCGGCGACGCGCGCAAGACCGATCGCGTCCTCGACGGCGATCGCGCCCCGGCGCCGCGTGAGGGCGTCGAGGGCCGCGCGCACGTCGAGGTCCCTCCCGAACGCGACGGACCGAAGCCCGCGCGCGGTCCTCGTCACGAGCACGCGCCCGAGCTGCGTCGAGAACGCCGTGTACCGGAGGATCTCGGTCCGCGGCGAGGACGGCTCAGCCGTCGGCACGATCACGAGCCCGCGCCTCGCCGAGCGCCTCCCTGATCCTGCGCGCCGTTTCCGGCCCAATGCCAGGTACCTCCGCAAGCTCCCGCTCGCTCGCGCGGGCGACGCCTGCCGCGGACCCGAAGCGCGCGAGAAGCAGCTCCTTTCGCGCCCTCCCGACCCCGCGCACGCCGTCGAGCGACGACCGCCTCGTCTCCGCTTCCCTGAGCAAGCGATGGTAGCTCACACTGAAGCGGTGCGCTTCGTCGCGCGCCCTCTGCAGCAACCCTCTGGCCGCCGACCGGTCCGGGAACGCGACCGGCGCGGCGCGCCCGGGAACGAAGACCTCTTCCTCGCGCTTCGCGATGGCCGCAAGGGCGATGCCTCGCACGCCGGCCCCGGAGAGCGCCCGTGACGCGGCGGCAAGCTGCCCCTTTCCCCCGTCCACGAGGAGCAGGTCGGGCCGCTCGAGCCGCCCGGACGCCGCCCTTGCGAGATGCCGCGCGGCGACCTCGCGGATCATAGCACAGTCGTCCGCGCCTTTCACGGTCCGCGTCCGGTACCTGCGATAGAGCGAGCGGTCAGGCCGGCCGTCGCGGAGCGCGACGACCGTCCCCACCGCGAACTCGCCCCCGATGTTGGAGATGTCGACGGCGGCGATGAGCCGCGGGGGCCGCGAGAGGCCCAGGACCTCTCCCAGCTCGGTGACCGCCTTCGGGACCGCGGCCGACTCGTACACCCCGCGCAGGGCGTGCTCCGCGTTCTCCCGCGCGAAGGCCGTGAGAAGCCTCTTGCGGCCCCGCCGCGGGGAGGCCACGCGCACACGCCGGGCCGCGCGCCCCTCCAGCCACGCTCCGATCGTCTCGCCGTCTGCGAGGGGCCGCTCCACGAGCACCTCGGGCGGGATCTCGCGCGCGATGGCGTAGAACTGCTTGACGAACGCCTCGAGCGCCTCGTCGTCGCCCGTCTCCGGGCCGACGCTGAGCGGGCAGCTCTCGCACGCCACGAGCTTCCCGCGCCGCACCTTCACGACGGCGCCCACCGCGTGCGCGCCGCGCCGGGCGACGGCGAGCACGTCCCGATCGACGTCCTCCGCCGTGAGCGCCCGCTGTCCCTCGACGACCTTGGCGATGTCGCGGATCCGGTCGCGGAGCGCGGCGGCCTCCTCGAAGTTCCTCTCCCGCGCGGCCCCCGACATCTCCTCACCGAGGATCCGCAGCACCTCCTGTCCGCGCCCGTCGAGGAACAGGCAGAGATCGCGCACGACCGCCGCGTAGCGCTCCCTCGTCACGCCGCCGGCGCAGGGGCCGAGGCAGCGCCCGATCTGCGCGTTCAGGCACGGTCGCGGGCGGCGGCGGAACGTCGGGCACTGCCGCACGGGGAAGAGCCGCCGGATGAGCCTCAGCGTGCGGCGCATCGCCTTCGCGTCGGTGTACGGGCCGAAGTAGCGCGACCCGTCCTCCGGGACGACGCGGGTCACGTGCGCGCGGGGGAAGTCCTCCGAGGCGGTGACCTTGATGAACGGGTATCGCTTGTCGTCCTTGAGCCTGACGTTGTATCTCGGCCTGTGCTCCTTGATGAGGTTCGCCTCGAGCACGAGCGCCTCGGTCTCCGAGGCCGTCACGATGGTGTCCACGGCGGCCGTGCGCGAGCGGAGGATCGCGGTCTTGGGGTCGTCCACGCCCGGGCTGCCGGAGTACGCGCGGAGGCGGCTCCTGAGATTGCGGGCCTTGCCGACGTAGATCACGCGGCCGCGGGCGTCCTTGAGAAGGTAGACGCCCGGTCCCGTCGGGATCGCCGCCCGCGTCGTCTCCCGCTGTTCCCCCGCCGCCATGGAACCTCCCGTCGAACGCTCCGCGCGTCCGCCGCGTCTCCCGTGAAGCCTAGCCCCGGTGACGGCGCCCGTCAACCCGGCTTGACGGCTCCGCGTTGCGGGTGTATCCTCGCGGAGGCTGAATCATCCTGCCGGGACAAGGCCGCGCGTCCGTCCCGGGCCGTTCTTAAGACACCGGAGGTGTGCACGTGCCGCACAAGAAGTCGGCGAAGAAGAGACTGAGGCAGAGGGACAAGCTCACGGCTCACAACCGCGCCTGGAAGTCGAGGGTCTCCACGGCCATCAAGACGGCCCGCTCGGCCTCGGCCGAGGAGAAGGACCAGGCCGTGCGGAAGGCCGTGTCCGTGCTCGACAAGGCGGCCAAGGTCGGCG